>NZ_JASERH010000050.1:0-37627 GCF_030766975.1 Streptomyces sp. KL116D
GCGACGACCGGCAGCACGAGGGCGGGCACCTTGCGGCTGCGCACCCCCGAGCCGTGCGGGCGCACCACCGTGATCTCCTCGTCGGCGCCGGGGAGGGCCGCGCCGTCCGGCGCCCAGAACGCGATCCGGCCCTCGCGCGGCAGCGGGGCGGGCAGGAAGACGGCGGCGGCGCCCAGCGCGACGCCCGGCAGCTCCGGCACGGTAGCGCCACCTCCCCTCTCCGCTCGTCCGGCTCACGAGGAGCCCTCACCTGTACGACCTCGGTACGGCCGCATTACGGCCGCGGTACGACCTCGACCGACCTCTATGACCTTACGGGCCGGGTCTGACAATCCTTGATCCGCGCTTCGGGGAGAATGTCCGGGTCCCCTTCCGACCTCTCAGGAACAGGCGCGAACCTTGGGTGATCTGCTTCTCGTCCGGCACGGTGAGACCGCGTGGGCGCTGACCGGCCAGCACACGGGACTCACCGACATCCCGCTGACGGACAACGGCCGGGAGGAGGCGCGCCGGGTGGCGCCGCTCGTCGGCAGCTATCACGTGGGGGCCGTGTTCGTGAGCCCGCTCCAACGGGCCCGTGAGACCGCCGAGCTGGCCGGTCTCACCCGCTTCACGGTCGATCAGGATCTGCGCGAGTGGGACTACGGCGCCTACGAGGGCGTGACCACCCGGGAGATCCAGCGCACGGATCCCGACTGGTACCTGTTCGACGACGGGGTGCCGCCGGGGCCGCCCGACCATCCGGGCGAGACGCCGGAGCAGGTGGGCGAGCGGGCGGACCGGATGCTGTCGAAGGTCGACGCGGCGCTCTCCAACAACGAGGGCAGCGTCGTGCTCGTCTCGCACGGCCACTTCCTGCGGGTCCTGACGGCGCGCCGTCTCGGGCTGCCGCCGTCGGGCGGCTCCCACTTCCTGCTGGCGACGGGCACGGTGAGCCGGATCAGCACGGAGCACGGCCGCCCGGTGATCTCCGGCTGGAACCTGCGGCCCTGAGGCCGCGGGCCGGGGGCGGTTGTCAGACCCCTGGTGCAGCATCGTCGGCAGGAGGTGCGCCATGACCAGACCGCCGACCGCCGCGCAGCTGCGCGTCATCGAGGCCGCCGAGCCGGAGACGGGCCGGATCACCGGGAGCCCGGCGCTGCTCGCGCGGCTCGTCGTCCTGAAGCTGGCGTTCCGGCATCCGCGGCCGCCGCACGACCACTTCCTGACGCCGGAGGGCCACCGGGTCCGTGAGGCGGGGGCCGCGACGGACACGGCCCCGGCCCGGCCGCAGCAACAGCAGACGGCGGAGGCTTCTCCCGGGGTGTTCGCGGCGCGGCTGGGCGGGGAGCCGGACGTCGTGGCCGGGCCCGCGCGGACCCGTGAGGTGCGCACGGCGTGGCAGGGGCTGCTGGAGATACGCCGGATGACGAACCCGGGCGGGGCCACCGACCGCCCGTGCGCCTGGGAGCGCGGCCGGCTCACCCATTCCGCCGCGCTCGCCCTGGAGGCGGCGGGCCGCGCCCCGGCGGCCGGCTCGGCGCCCGGCTACCGGGTGACGGACACCCCGCAGCCGGAGGCCGTCGCCGTGCGGCATCCGGATCCGGCGGAACTCGCCGCCTGCGCGGCCGCGCTGGAGCAGGCGGGCTGGCAGGTCAGCGAGCACGCCGGGGCGCGGGGCGGCGGGCGCTATCTGCTGGCGTCGCCCAGACGCGCGTAGGCCTCGGACGCGCGAAGGCGTGAGACGCGCGCAGGCGTGAGACGCACCAGGCGTCTCGGGACGGACGAAGGCGTCATCAAACGCGCGCAGATGGTCGGACGCGCACAGGCGGTTCAGGAATGTCCGGCAGGACCGCCCTGTTGGACCCACCAGCGGCACCTGAGCAAGCGCTCAGGTGCACATCGCATCACTGTCGACAGTGTCGAAGGGAACGTCGTGACAGAGCCGTTTTCCGTCCGGATCGGGGTCCGCGGATACGAGACCGACACGCAGGGGCACCTCAACCAGGCGGTGTACCTGCAGTACGCGGAGCACGCGCGCTGGTCGGCGCTCCGGCACGGCGGCATCGAGCAGCAGGACCTGCTCGCCCGCGGCGTGGGGCCCGTCGCCCTGGAGACGACCATCCGCTATCTGCGGGAGCTGCGCGCGGGCGACGAAGTGGAGGTGACCTGCGTCTTCGAGTGGGGCGACGGCAAGACGTTCCGGATCCGCCAGACGGTGACGAAGACCGACGGCACCGTGTCGGCGGAGGTGACCGCCGTGGGCGGTCTGCTGGACCTCACCGAGCGCAAGCTGGTCAAGGACCCGCGGGAGGTCTTCAAGGAGCTGGCGACGGACCCGGCCGTCTTCGGCCTGTAGGCCGGCCGGCGTTCGACCGTCGGGCGGACGGCCGGGAGCCATCGGCTACGCGAACGCCTCCCGGTGCTCGTGCGCCCACTGCGCGAAGGTGCGCGGCGGCCGGCCGAGGACCTTCTCGACGTCGTCCGTGACGACGGCGTTGCCGCCCGCGCGGACGAACGCGAGGCCCTCCAGGACACCGTCCGCGAACGCCTCGGGGATGCCGCTGCCGATCACGAACGCCCGCGAGTCCGCCTCGCCCACCGCCACCGACTCGACGGTGCGGCCGAGCGCCTTGCCCACCAGCGCCGCCATCTCGGGGACCGCCAGCGTCTCGGGCCCGGTCAGCGTGTACGTCCGCCCGTGGTGGCCGTCCGCGAGCAGTGCCTCGACGGCGACGGCCGCGACGTCGGCCGGATCGATCACGCCCTGCGCGCCGCCGCCGTACTGGTCGGGGACCGGGCGGCCGGCCCTGATCTCGTCCGCCCACCACAGGAAGTTCGAGGCGAACATGGACGGGCGCAGCACCGTCCACTCCAACGGGCCGTCGGCGAGGGCCCGTTCGCCGGGGACGTGCCACTCGCTGAAGCGGCCGGAGGCTGACTCGCCCGTGCCGATCGCGGAGAGCTTCACCGCGCGCCGCACCCCCGCCCGTTCGGCGGCGGCGAGCAGCGCGACGTCGTGGGCGCCGGGGGCCGCGGCGCCCGGCGTGTTGACCAGGAAGACGGCGTCGGCGCCGGTGAGGGCCGCCGCGAGGGAGGCCGGGTCGTCGTAGTCGCCGCGCACCACGTCCGTGCCGGGTCCGAACCGGGCGCGGGCCGGGTCGCGCGTCAGTGCCCGGTGCGGGACGCCGCGCTCGGCGAGGAGGCGGACGACGTGGCTGCCGATGGTGCCGGTGGCACCGGTGATGAGGATCATGCGGTCCACGCTGCCGCCGCAACGGTCCCTCGGGATAGGAAAATTCGGCACGCCTCCACCGCCCGCACGCCCCCGCCCGCTGGTTACGGTGGACGGGTGACCACGGTGACCGAACCCTCCCGTACCGACCTCGCGCGGCAGACGGCGATCAGGACCGCCGCGGGGACCTCCCAGGTGCCGTCGCGCCTGGTCGAGCCACCTGCCGCGCTGCGCCCGTGGATCACCGACATCGGGGTGATCGCGCACGCCCCCGACGGCCCGCGCTCGGTCACCCACGTGCCGGACGCGGCAGTGCGGCTCGTGGTGCGGACGCTGCCGGAGGGCGGCAGCGCCGTGCTGGCGGTCGGGCCGCGCACCCGGGCCTCGTACAACACGGGCAAGCGGCTGCCGCTCTGCCTCGACCTGCGGATCCGGCCGGGCGCCGCCCGGCCGCTGCTCGGCGCGCCCGCCGGTGACCTGGTGGGGCAGGTGGTGCCGCTGAAGGAGCTGCCCGGCCGGTCGACGGCGCGGATCGACCGCGCCCTGCGGGAGTGGGGCGACGACGTCCCGGTGGACGTGGCGCTCGCCGAACTGGCGGAGCTGCTGCCGCCTGCCTTCGAGCAGGGCGCCGCCGCCGACCGGGCCAGGGAGGCCCTGGTGCGTTCGGCGGTGACGGCACTGTCGACGCGGCCCGGAAGCCCGCGGCCCGCGCCCGTCCCCGAGGTGGCCCGCGCGCTGGCGGTGAGCGAGCGCCAGTTGCGGAAGCTGTTCGCGGACGGGGTCGGCGTCTCGCCCAAGCACTTCGCGCGGATCGACCGGGCGCGCCAGCTGCTCGCCGGGGCCCGGGACGGCGCCGGGGCTCCGGTGCCGTGGGCGGGCCTCGCGCAGGCCACCGGGTACTACGACCAGTCGCACATGGCCGCCGAGTTCCGGTCCCTGTTCGGGGTGGCGCCGTCGGCCTTCTTCAGCGGCCGGCTCCCGGCGGGCACGCCCTGCCCCTCCCGGGCCGGCCGCTGAGCCGCCCACTACGCTTACCGGCCCATGGAGTTCCACATCCGTTCCTACGGGCATCCCGACGCCGCGCTCCTCAACGACCAGGTGCAGGCGGAGTACCGCAGCCGGTTCGGCTACGACGACTTCACGGCCCTGCACCCGTCGCACTTCGAGCCGCCGTACGGCCTGTTCGTCGTCGGCTACGACGCCGGGGAGCCGGTCGCGTCGGGCGGCTGGCGGGCCCAGGAGTACGACGGTCTGGGGTACGCGGACGGGGACGCCGAGCTGAAGCGGATGTTCGTGGTGGCGCGGGCCCGCCGCCGGGGTCTGGCCCGCCGGGTGCTCGCGGCCCTGGAGGACAGCGCACGGGACGCCGGGCGGGTCCGGATGGTCCTGGAGACGGGCGTCATGCTGCCCGAGGCGGTGACCCTGTACGAGTCGAGCGGCTACCGTCCGACGGCTCCGTTCGGCCCGTTCCGGGCCTACGAGGAGAGCCGCTTCTATGCCAAGTCCCTTCGTCCGGACGCTTCCTGACGGGCCGGTACCCGGCCGGTCCGTCCGCGTGGCGCCGCGCGTGCCGCGCCCCTGACGGGTAAGCAGACACCATGCCCCTGGCTCGCCGTACGTTCCTGACCGCGCTCGCCGGGTCGGCCGCGGTGTCCTGCACCGGCGGGTCCGACGACCGGGAGGACCCCGTGCCGGGCACCTCGACGGCCGCCGCGGAGGCCGCCCGCCGGCTGCTCGGCCGGCCCGCCGCCGGCCAGCTGACGTTCCCGCCGCCGTCCGGCCGGGGCGACGCCTACCGGGTCACCGGCCGGGCGGGCCGGATCCGGGTCGACGGTACGTCGCCGGCCGCCCAACTCGCCGGTCTGCGCCGCTACTTGAAGGACGTCGCGCACGCCAACGTCTCCTGGGCGGGCGAGCAGCTGCGCCTGCCGACGACGCTGCCCGCCCCGCCGCGCCCGCTCACCGGCCGGGCGAACGTCCCGCACCGCTTCGTGCTCAACGACACCAGTGACGGCTACACCGGGGCGTACCACGACTGGTCGTACTGGGAGCGCGAGCTGGACGTGCTCGCCCTGCACGGCTTCAACGAGGTGCTGGTGTACGTCGGCGCCGACGCCCTGTACCACCGCACGCTCCGGCGGTTCGGCTTCACGGACGGCGAGTTGAGGTCGTGGATCCCCTCCCCCGCTCACCAGCCGTGGTGGCTGCTGCAGAACATGGCGGGTCCGGCGGGCGGTCCGGTGTCCGCCGGGCTGCTCGGCGCCCGGGCCCGGCTCGGCCGGCGGATCGCCGACCGGATACGGGAGTTGGGCATGGAGCCCGTGCTGCCGGGCTACTTCGGGACCGTGCCGCCGGGCTTCGCGGACCGCAACTCCGGTGCGCACGTGGTGCGGCAGGGCGACTGGTACGGGTACCGGCGGCCCGACTGGCTCGATCCGCGCGGCGAGCACTTCGCCGCGGTGGCGGCCGCGTTCTACCGGGCGCAGGAGGAGATGTTCGGCCCGGCCCGGCTGTTCAAGATGGATCTGCTGCACGAGGGCGGCCGGCCGGGCGACGTGCCGGTCGGCGACGCGGCGCGCGGCGTCGAGAAGGCGCTGCGCGCGGCGCACGAGGACGCGGTGTGGGTGATCCTCGGCTGGCGGCACAACCCGCCGAAGGCGATCGTGGAGGCCGACGACCGGCGCCGAATGCTGGTCGTCGACGGCATCTCCGACCGGTTCCCCGCCGTCACGGACCGCGAGGCGGACTGGTCCGGCACCCCGTACGCGTTCGGGTCGATCTGGAACTTCGGCGGGCACACGACGCTGGGCGCCAACACCCGTGACTGGGTGGAGCTCTACGACCGGTGGCGCACGAAGCCGGGGAGCGCGCTGCGCGGCACGGCACTGCTGCCGGAGGCCGCGGACAACAACCCGGCCGCGTTCGAGCTGTTCTCCGAACTCGCCTGGCTGGACGGCCCGTTGGACCTGAAGGCGTGGTTCGACGCGTGGGCGGTGGCGCGCTACGGGGGCCGTGACGCACGGGCGGCCGCCGCCTGGGACGTGCTGCGCCGCACCGCGTACGGCACGACGCGCGCGGACGGCTGGGCGGAGGGCGCGGACGGGCTGTTCGGCGCGCGCCCGTCCCTGACGGCGCGCTCGGCCGCCACCTGGTCGCCGAAGCGACTGCGCTACGACGCCACCGAGTTCGAGCAGGCCCTCGGCCATCTGCTGGCGATGCGTCCGGCGCTGCGGGACTCATCGGCGTACCGCAGGGACCTGCTCGACGTGGCGCGCCAGGCGGTGTCGAACCGCAGCCGCGCCCTGCTCCCCCGGATCGGGACGGCGTACGACGGCCGGGACGCGGCGGCCTTCGACCGGCTCACGCGGGAGTGGCTCGCGCTGATGGACCTGCTCGACCGGCTCCTCGCCACCGACTCCCGTCATCTGCTGGGGAGTTGGCGCGCCCAGGCGCGGGCGTGGGGGCACGACGGGGCGGAGCGGGACCGGCTCGCGTACGACCAGTTGTCGCTCGTCACGGTGTGGGGGACGCGCGAGGGGGCCGAGGCCGGGCTGCACGACTACGCGAACCGGGAGTGGGCGGGGCTCGTCGGCGGTCTCTACCGCAAGCGCTGGGCCGCGTACTTCGACACGCTGCGGGCCGCCCTCGATGCGGGTGGCGCGCCGCGGACGATCGACTGGTTCGCCTTCGACGACGCCTGGATCCGTGATCCCGGCCCGCTTCCGGCCCGCGCCACCGGAGACACGTACGAAATCGCTGTTCAGGTGCGCGAACGGCTGCGCGGCGCCTAGCTCCACCGGAGTCCGGCACTCCAACTCCCCTCTCCCCAGCCCTTCTTGACGGGTATACGTCACCCGAAATCTCTGGTAGGAAACCTTCCTAACAGTCGGCGGTCCGACGAATCCCGCCGGCGGACTCCCTCAAGGAGGACCCGTGCCCACCCCCCACATACGCACGTCCCGTCGCACCTTGCTCGCCTTCCTCGGCGCCTCCGTCGTGGCGGCCCCGCTCCTGACCACCCGGTTCGCCGACGCCGCGCCCGTCGCGGCGGGTGCGGGCGGGCTCGACGACCCGGCGAAGAAGGAGATCGCCATGCAGCTGGTGTCGAGCGCGGAGAACTCCTCGCTCGACTGGAAGGCCCAGTACAAGTACATCGAGGACATCGGTGACGGCCGCGGCTACACCGCGGGCATCATCGGCTTCTGCTCCGGCACCGGCGACATGCTCGACCTCGTCGAGCTGTACACCGACCGCGAGCCCGGCAACGCGCTCGCCGGGTACCTGCCGGCGCTGCGCGAGGTCGACGGCACCGACTCGCACGACGGCCTCGACCCGGACTACCCGAAGGACTGGGCCGAGGCGGCCGGGGACGGCGCGTTCCAGCAGGCCCAGAACGACGAGCGCGACCGGGTCTACTTCGGCCCGGCCGTCGCCCAGGGCAGGGCCGACGGCGTCGGCACGCTCGGCCAGTTCACGTACTACGACGCCGTCGTGATGCACGGCGACGGCTCCGACCCGACCAGCTTCCGCAGCATTCGCAAGCGGGCGCTGAACCAGGCGAAGCCGCCCGCGCAGGGCGGCGACGAGGTCACGTGGCTGAACGCCTTCCTCGACGCCCGGGTGTGGGCGATGAAGCAGGAGGAGGCGCACAGCGACACCAGCCGGGTCGACACCGCGCAGCGGGTCTTCCTCGACCAGGGCAACCTGAACCTGGACACGCCGCTCGACTGGAAGGTGTACGGGGACAGTTTCCACATCGGGTAGTCACGCCCGGTGCCGCGCGGGTGGTCAGCCGATCGTGACCACCCGCGCCCAGTCCGGCGGCCCGTCCGGGACGTAGTCCGGGTCCCGCTCGTTCACCCGCCGGCCGACCCGCGGGAACAGGCCGACGACCGTCCGGCAGGGCGGCTGGGCCGACGGCCACGGCGTCTGACCGTCCGTCAGGGCCACGATCACGTCGGGCCGGGCGCGCAGGGCGCGGTCGAACCCGGAGCGCAGATCGGTGCCCCCGCCGCCGATCAGCTCCATGCTCTCGGCCCGGCACAGCGGGACGGCGACACCGGCCGCCGCGTCGCAGGACACCACCGACACCAGATCGCGCCGGCCGCCGACCGCCCGCGCGATCGCGGCCACCTCCAGGAGCGCGCTGCCCAGTTCGGCGTCGCTCACCGACCCCGAGGTGTCGATCACCACGCAGACCCGGGGCGGGGTCCTGCGCAGGCTCGGCAGGACGACGCCGGGGACGCTCGCCGAGCGCCGGGAGGGACGGCGGTAGCTGTGGTTCTCGCCGACGCCGGGCGCTCCCGCCGCCGCGCGGACCGCCGCGCCCAGCAGCTGCCGCCAGGGCTGCGGAGTCTGGAACGCCTCGTCGGCCCAGCGCCGCCAGCCGTCCGGGGCGTCGCCCGGACGGCCCTTGATACCCTCGGCGACCCGGAAGCGGACGGCGTCGCGCTGCTGCCTGGTGAGCCCGTGCGCCCCGTCGGGGCCCAGTTCCCACGGCCTGCGCTGCCCGTGGGCGCCGCTGCCGCAGTCCAGCCAGAGCCGCTGCGCCACGATCCCGGACATCGACGACCTGCGCAGGTACTCCTCCATCAGCAGGCCGGAGTCCAGCCGCAGCAGCGACGGCAGCACCGCGCCCGCGGGCCGTGGCAGGCCGTCGCCGTAGATGTCGTCGTTGATCTCGAAGTCGGCGGCGATGTTGCGGCGCAGCCCCTCCCCCGGCCCGTACTCCTCGTTCTCGCGCGCGTAGCGCTCGCCCCGGGCGTGGTGGTCGCGCAGCAGGTGGGAGACCTCGTGGACCCAGACGCCCGCGAGTTCCTCGACGGACATGCGGGCCACGAAGCCGGGCGAGACGTAGCAGCGCCAGTGCGCGTCGACCGCCATCGTCGGCACCGAGTGGTCCTCCACCACGTGCAGCGCGAAGAGCGCGGCGGCCAGATAGGGGCGGACCCGCACCGCGTGCAGCCGCGCGGTGAGCAACTTGTCCATGTCGAGCGGGAGTCGGGGCGCGGCGTCGACGGCGGGCGGCCGGGGCGGAGCCGCCCGGACCGGGCGCGGTGGGGCGGGCTTGGGTATCGGCCGGGGCAGCGGGCGCCGCGTGGCCGCCGTCATCGGCGCGTCCCGGCGACGGCGACGGGTCCGACGCGTTTCACCGACCGGTCGGCGCCCTGGGCGAGACCGATCACCCCGGTGAGCCGCTCCACCGCGGCGGGCACCTCCCAGTCGTCGCGCCGCAGCCCGGCGAGCGCGCCGGCCGGAGCGACCAGCAGGTCGGGGGCGCCGGTTTCCAGGGCTCGCACCAGGACCGCCCAGCCGGCCTCCCACCGGTCCCGCTCGGGCCGGGCGCCGACGGCCGCGACCACCGCTTCCAGCGCGGCCTGGCGCAGATCACCGCGCTCCGGCAGTTCGGCGGCGGCCGGGTCGGCGAGCAGCGACTCGGGGTCGGGGAGGTCCATCCGGTCCAGGTGGGCGAGGAGTTCGAGCCCGGGGCCGTCCCCGACCGCGCCCCGCACGAGGAGCGCGAGGACCTCCCGGGAGACCCCGGCCGCCGTGCCGAAGGCGAGCAGGGTCAGGGCGGCCTCCCAGCTCCGCGGCGAGGGCCACGCCCCGCCGCGCCGGGTCTCGGTGCTGGGCAGCCGGTGGATCAGTGTCGGGCGGGCGGCCAGGAAGCCGCAGACCGCGCGCCGGGCGAGCGCCACCGCGTCGGCGAGCCGCTCCGGTTCGAGGCGGGGCAGTTCGGCGCGGGGCCAGACCCCGCCGAGGCCGCGCACCACGACGTCCCGGTCGTGCACCCAGTAGAGGTGCACGAAGCGGTTGGCCAGCGGCGGGCTCAGTTCCCAGCCGTCGGCGGCCGACGCGCGCGGGTTGGCGGCGGCCACGATCCGTACGCCGGGCGGCAGTTGGAGGGAGCCGACCCGGCGCTCCAGGACGACGCGGAGCAGCGCGGCCTGGACGGCGGGGGTGGCGGTGGAGAGTTCGTCGAGGAAGAGCAGCCCGCGCCCGGCCGTGACGAGTTCGACGGCCCACTGCGGCGGGGCCATCGGGACTCCCTGGACCGCCGGGTCGTCGCCCACGATCGGCAGGCCGGAGAAGTCCGACGGCTCGTGGACGCTGGCGATCACGGTCGTCAGCGGCAGGTCGAGGGAGGCCGCCAGCTGGGTGAGGGCCGCGGTCTTCCCGATGCCGGGCTCTCCCCAGAGCAGGACGGGCAGATCGGCGGCGACGGCCAGGGTGAGCGCTTCGAGCTGCTCGTCGGGGCGCGGCTCGGTGGTCGTGCTGCGCAGGAGGGTCAACAGGTCGCCGGCCAGGTCGAGTTGGCGCTCGGTGGTGGCGGCCGGGGCCGGGCCGGGGACGGGCGGGACGGCGTCCGGCACGTCGGTGCGGGCGGGCGCGGGCAGGAGGGTGCTGGGGTTCACGGGCATCACCTTGGGAGAGTCGAGGGGTCGGGAAGCTCGGCGTCGGCGAGGCGGCGCCGGACGGCCCGGCCCGGGTTCACGGGGACGCACACAGCCATCAACCGGGCGTGTGTGAGCGGGACTTGGGCCCGGCCTGAGCGAGGAGGCCGGGTTCTGTGGGGGTGCGGTCGGCCGTCAGCCGGCCAGGGCCGCACGCGGCCGGGTGCGCGGGCCCTGCTTGCGGAACAGCTCGGGCGGGGTGCCGCGGCCGGGCCGCGGGCGCTCGCGGGTGTGGGCGGCGGGATGTTCGGCGACGAGCCCGGCACGGAACAGTCCGTGGTCGACGCGGCGGTCCGCGGCCGACTCCAGCTCCTCGCGCAGCGGTCCGTCGCGCAGCACCGCGGCCGGCCCGAGCAGCCCCTCGACCACGGCCAGCGCCCCGACGACGTCACCGTGGCCGAGCCGCTCCCGGACCGCGGGCAGCGCCTCCGGACTGCGGTGCGCCGAATCGATGGCCCGCAGACAGGGCAGCGGTGGCCCGCCGAGCGCCACCAGCAGTTCCTCGCGGCGCAGTTGGTCCGGGTCGTGGTCGACCGCGGTCAGCACCCCGTCGCGCAGGGCGATGCGGTGGACCTCGCCCCGGCACTCCACCCGGTGCGGGTCGGCGGCCGCAGCGGGTGCGGCGCCGTCGGCCGGCGGCGCCGCGCCGAGCGGCGCCAGGGCAGCGGCCACCAGCGGGTGCAGCCGGTCGGCCGTGACCAGACCCGCCCTGAGCAGCTCCAGGTCGGGCAGGGTCCTGGCCGCCGCGTCCGGCAGCACCGGGAGCGCCGCGACCACCTGGGGCGCCAGGGCCTCCGCCGGCGGCCGGAGCCTCGGGGCGTGGCTGTCGTCGGGCGCGACGAGCTCGTACCCGGTGCGGCCCCGCGCGCCGTTGCGCACGGTGAAGGCGCCGCGTGGCCCGCACCCTTCGGCCCGCAGCAGGAGCTCCGCCTCGGCGGCCCGGTCGGGCTCGGCGCGCCCGGCCAGTTCGCCGCTGCGCCGGGCGTCCCACAGGTGCCGGTGCAGATCGAGCCGGAAGTGCCGGTCGGGGCGGGGGTGCGGATGCGGGTGCGTCGGGCGGGGTCCGCCGGCGCCTTCCCACAGCGTCAGCGAGATCCGCTGCCCGGCGTCGGCCCAGGCGGGCGGGGTCCGCACGACCAGGTGCGGCGGCGGTCCCGGGGCCGGACTCCGGTACTGCGCGAGGGAGATGGTGAGGCCGGGCCTGAGGTGCCCGTCGGGGGCGATCCTCGGCATGTGCCAGCGCAGCAGGTCCGGCGCGAGGGCGCGCAGGTCCGCCCGCAGGCGCGTGGTGAGGTCGGTGCCGTGGCGGTGGCGCACGGCGCGCAGATCGAGGTCGACGTCGATCCGGGCGGCGGCGCAGGCCCCCGCCCAGTCACCGGCCGCTCGGCGGGCGGTGGCGGTCTCGATCATGGACGGTGGCACGGCGTACTGGCGCACGCGCTGCCACATCAGCAGGTGGGTCGGGATCCCGTTCGCGAAGTGAGGTGCCATCAGCACTCACCCTGAGCGAACGAGTCCCCCAATCCGTACGAGGAAGTGTTCATCATCGGCGTCATCGTAACCACGCCGATGACGATCTGTCGTCCCCGAATTTCTGCCGGTCCCTCGCCGGCTAGTGCGGGGCGGCCTTCTCCAGCGCCTCGACCGAGCCCGACATGATCTCCCGGACATGGGCCGTGATGTGCTCCAACGGCCAGTCCCACCAGGCGAGTTCGAGTAGTCGCCGGACCACGGAGAGGTCGAAGCGGGTGCGGATCACGCGGGCGGGGTTGCCGCCGGCGATCGCGTACGGCGGGATGTCGTCGGTGACGACCGAGCCGGTCGCGATCACCGCGCCGGACCCGATGGTGACGCCCGGCATCACGGTGACCCCGTTGCCGCACCACACGTCGTGGCCGACGGTGGTGTCGCCGCGGGTGGGGAGGTCCGTGAGCAGGTCCATGTGCGCGGCCCAGGAGCCGCCCATGATCGGGAAGGGGAACGTGGAGGCGCCGTCCATGCGGTGGTTGGCGCCGTTCATGATGAAGCGGATCCCGGTGCCGAAGGCGCAGAAGCGGCCGATGCGGAGCCGGTCGGGGCCGTAGTGGTAGAGGACGTTGCGGGTCTCGAACTCGGTGGCCGCGTCCGGGTCGTCGTAGTACGTGAACTCGCCGACCTCGATCAGGCCGGAGGTGATCAGGGGTTTGAGCAGCACCACGCGGGGCTGCTCGGGCATCGGGTGCAGGACGTGCGGGTCGGGGGGTGTGGGCGCCATGCGGACGATCCTGCACCGTCGCGCGTGGCGCCGCACCCCGACTCCCGGCCGGCCGGGATCAGTGCACCCCGGCGGCCGACGCTCCCGTCCGCTGTTCCGCGATGGCTCCGCCCGACTCCATGGGCGAGGTGACGTCGTCGGCCTCCCGGCCGCGGCCGATGTGGTTGAACAGCAGGTTGAGGACGACGGCCGCGACGCAGCCGGTGGAGATCCCGGAGTCCAGGATGATCTTCGAGTTCTCCGGGAAGGCGTGGTAGAACTCCGGCGCCGCGATGGGGATCAGGCCCACGGCGAGCGACACCGCGACGATGAGGACGTTGTTGTCCTTCTCCAGGCCCGCCTTGACGAGGGTCTGGATGCCGCTGGCGGCGACCGAGCCGAAGAGCACGACGCCCGCGCCGCCGAGCACCGGGCGCGGCACGACGGCGATCAGCGAGGCCGCCATCGGGCACAGGCCCATGAGGACGAGGAACCCGCCGCCGGTGGCCACCACGTAGCGGCTGCGGATCTTCGTCATCGCGACGAGGCCGATGTTCTGGGCGAACGCGCTGCACATGAAGCCGTTGAAGAGCGGGCTGATCGCCGAGCCGAGCGTGTCGGCGCGCAGACCGGCCGCGATGGTCTTCTCGTCGGCCGGGCGGTCGACGATCTCGCCGAGGGCGAGCATGTCGGCGGTGGACTCGGTCATCGAGACGACCATGACGACGCAGAGCGAGACGATGGCCGCGCCCGCGAACTGCGGGGCGCCGAAGTGGAACGGGGTCGGGAAGCCGACGATGTCCGCGTCACCGACCGGTGAGAAGTCCGTGACGCCGAACGGGATGGCGATGAGCGTGCCGATGACCAGGCCGAGGAGCACCGCGATCTGCTTGACGAACCCGGTCGTGAAGCGGCGCAGCAGCAGCACGACGACGAGCGTGATGCCGGCCAGGGCGAGGTTCTTCATCGAACCGTAGTCGGCTGCCTGGGTGTTGGGCCCCTGCATCCAGCCGAACGCGACCGGCATCAGCGAGATGCCGATGAGCGTGATGACCGTGCCGGTGACGACGGGCGGGAAGAAGCGGACCATCTTCGAGAAGAACGGTGCCGCGACGAATCCGAGGACACCGGCGACGATCACCGCCCCGAAGATGACCGGCAGCGCGTCGTCCTTGTCCTTCGTGGAGGCGACGACGGCGAGCATCGGGGCGACGCCCGCGAACGTCACGCCGTTCACGAACGGCAGTCGCGCGCCTATCTTCCAGATGCCGAGCGTCTGCAGGAAGGTCGCCAGACCGGCCGTGAACAGACAGGCGCCGGTGAGGAACGTGAGGTCCTTCGGGCTCAGGCCGATCGCGGCGCCGACGATGAGCGGGGGTGCCACCACGCCCGCGTACATCGCCGCGACGTGCTGGAGGCCGGTCGTCGCCATCTTCAGCGGCGGCAGCTTCTCGTCGACCGGATGTTTGGTATGCCCCGCGGACGCGTCGGCGGGGGTGGTGCCTTGCTTGGTGAACCTGGGCTCTGTCGCCACTGCGGCTCCTCCGGTTGTTTTCCAGCCCCGGACGATCGCCGGCGCTTTTCGCTTCTGGGAGGTGGTGCAAGGTGGTGCTGGAGGTGCTCGGTGTTCAGTTGTCGTGCGCCCAGGTAGTACTGACCGCCCCGGGAACGTGAGGCTTTGGGCCACGTTCCGGGGCGGCACTCGACCTGCCCGCTCGGCAGGTCGAG
The DNA here is from genome assembly GCF_030766975.1 of Streptomyces sp. KL116D. Taxonomy (NCBI): domain Bacteria; kingdom Bacillati; phylum Actinomycetota; class Actinomycetes; order Kitasatosporales; family Streptomycetaceae; genus Streptomyces; species Streptomyces sp. KL116D. The sequence goes on from NZ_JASERH010000050.1 coordinate 14,630, forward strand.
CCTCCGGTCAGGGGCCGTCCCCCCTGACCGGAGATTTCGGGGATCAGTCCTGCGCGGCGATCCGCGCGAGGCGCTGTGCCTCGTCCCGCGTGGAGCGGGCGATGGCGTCCTCGTCGACGTGCAGGAGGCGGCTGTTCTCCACCACCGGCCTGCCGTTCACGAGGGAGAGGGTGACCGGGGCGGCCGCGCCGAAGACGAGCGCGGTGACCGGGTCGGCGATGGACGAGTGGGCCAGGGTGTCCAGCTTCCACAGGACCAGGTCGGCCAGCTTGCCCGCTTCCAGAGATCCGATCTGGGCGGCGCGGCCGAGTACTTGGGCGCCTCCGTACGTCCCCAGGCGCAGCGCCTGGCGGGCGTTGAGGGCGGCCTCGCGGTGGGCGCCGAGGCGGTTGATCAGGAGGGCGTTGCGCAGTTCGGTGTGGAGTTCGCCCGACTCGTTCGACGCGGTGCCGTCGACGCCGAGGCCGACCGGGACGCCGGCGGCGAGCATGTCGGGGACCCGCGCGATGCCCGCCGCGAGGCGGGCGTTCGAGGACGGGCAGTGCGCCACGCCCGTCTTCGTGCGGCCGAAGGCGGCGATGTCGGAGTCGTTCATGTGGACGCTGTGCGCCATCCACACGTCCTCGCCGAGCCAGCCGGTCGACTCGAAGTAGTCGGTCGGGCCCATGCCGAACAGCTCGTGGCAGAACTTCTCCTCCTCGACCGTCTCGCTGCCGTGGGTGTGCAGACGCACCCCGAGGCGGCGCGCCAACTCGGCGCCCTGCTTGAGGAGTTCGGTGGAGACGGAGAAGGGCGAGCAGGGCGCCACGGCGACCTGGGTCATGGCGTCGAAGGAGGCGTCGTGGTGCTTCTTGACGGTCTCCTCGGTCGCGGCGAGGGCGCCTTCGAGGGTCTCGACGGCGAAGTCCGGCGGCAGGCCGCCGTCCTTCTCGCTGCGGTCCATGGAGCCGCGGGCCAGGGTGAAGCGCACGCCCATCTCGGAGGCGGCGCGGATGATCGACCCGGAGAGGTCGCCCGAGCCCTGCGGGAACACGTAGTGGTGGTCCATGGCGGTGGTGACGCCGCCGCGGGCCATCATCGCGAGGGAGCCCTGCGCCGCTGCGTACGTCATCTGCTCGTCGATGCGCGCCCACGTCGGGTACAGCGCCACCAGCCAGTTGAACAGGTTGTGGTCCGTGGCCAGGCCGCGGGTGATCCACTGGTAGAAGTGGTGGTGCGTGTTGACCAGGCCGGGGGTGGCCAGGTGTCCGGTGCCGTCGATGCGGCGCACGACGTTCTCGAGGCCCTCGGGCGCCTTGCCCGCGCCGATGGACTCGATCCTGTTGCCCGCGACGACGATGTGTCCCGAGGCGTACTCGGTGTCGTGCGCGTCGACCGTCGCGATGGCGACGTTCTCGATGACGATGCGGTCTGCCGTAGAAGAAGCCGTGGTGGGTGCCATGGTGCTTCCTTCATTTCGTGAGTGGCGATTGGGCACGGCAGGACCCTAGGAGGATTTGAGTGCCGCGGTGGCGTTGGCGCTGCCGCGGGTGCCGAGATGGTGGAAGAAGAGGTTCAGCGAGACGGCGACGAGTGCGCCGGCGCTGATGCCGGAGCCGAGCACGGTCTGCGCCCAGGCCGGGAAGTCGGCGTAGAAGGTGGGTGCGGCGAGCGGGATGATGCCCGCGCCGAGCGAGACGGCGACCAGGATGATGTTGGAGCTGTCGTCGAGGCCGGCCTCGGAGAGGGTGCGGATGCCGCTGACGGCGATGGAGCCGAAGAGCACGATGCCCGCGCCGCCGAGCACCGGCATGGGGACCAGGGAGACGACCGCGCCGAGCACCGGGAAGGCGCCGAGGATCAGCAGGGCGCCGCCCGCGACGGCGACGACGTACCGGCTGCGCACCTTGGTGAGCGAGACGACGCCCACGTTCTGCGCGAAGGCGGAGGTCGGGAAGCCGCCGAAGACCGGGCCGATGAAGGTGGCGATGCCGTCGGTGCGCAGACCGCGGGTGATGGTCGTGCCGTTGCAGTCGCGCTCGCAGATCTCGCCGATGGCGAGCATTCCGGCGCTGGACTCGGTCATCAGGACGAGCATGACGAGGCAGAGCGAGATGATGGCGGCGGGCTGGAACTCGGGGGCGCCGAAGGCGAACGGCGTCGGGAGCGCCGCCACGGGCGCGGATCCGAGGGCGGAGAAGTCCGCCATGCCGAACGGGATCGCGGCGAGCGTTCCGATCAACAGGCCGAACAGCAGGGCGACTTGCTTGACGAATCCGCGGCCGAAGCGCTGGATCAGCAGGATCACCACGAGGGTGAAGCCGGCCAGGGCGAGGAAGCGCATGTCGCCGTAGTCGGCGGCGGTCTTGTCGCCGCCCTGGGCCCAGCCGACCGGCACGGGCATCAGGGTCACCCCGATGAGGGTGATGACGACGCCGGTGACGAGCGGCGGGAAGAACCTCAGCAGCCGTCCGAAGAACGGGCCGATGGCGAGGCAGAAGACGCCCGCGACCATGACCGCCCCGTAGATGGCGGGGAGTTGGTCGCCCTGGGCGTTGGTCTCGGCGATGGCCAGCATCGGTGCGATGCCGGCCGACGACGCGGCGTTGACGAAGGGCAGCCGGTTCCCGACGAAGCCCTTGACGCCGAGCGTCTGCAGGAGCGTGGCCACGCCCGCGATGAGCAGGGAGGCGGCGATCAGCCGGGTCTGGCCCGCGGTGTCGAGCCGGACGGCCTGGCCGATGATGAGCGGAGGGGTGACGACGCCGGCGTACATGGCGGCGATGTGCTGGAGTGCGGCGGGGACGAGCCGCGAGACGTGGAGCTTCTCGTCCACCGGGTGCACCTGCGTCGAGGCGCTGTCCGGCGGGTCAAAAGAGTCAGAACACGGGCCCTCGGCTTCAGCCGGCCCCTTTGCTGGCACTGCCATTGCGATGTTCCCTCCGGTGCGGCGCACCCCCGCCGACTGCGGGTGGACGGGGGTGCGCTACCGCGTCCGTGAACGCCTGGTCCGGCGTCAGAGGTTGGTCATGTCGACCGGGATGCGCTGCTCCGCGCCGTCCCGCAGAATCGTGGCCTCGATCAGGCCGTAGGGGCGGTCGGCGGCCCAGTACACGGCGCCGTCCTTCGCCTCGTTCTCCAGGCCGAACGCCGAGAGGTCCTGGCGGAAGTGGTGCTTGTTCGGCGCCGAGAAGCGGATCTCGTCGATCTCGGTGCGGTTGTTGATGACCCGCGAGCCCATCTGGAACAGGGTCTGCTGCAGCGACAGCGAGTACGTCTCGACGAAGGCCTGGAGGATGTGCTTCCTGGCCTGCTCGTAGGACTTGTTCCAGTTCGGGGTGCGCTGGTCGTCCGCACCCGTCCAGTTGTGCCGCCACCACGTCGACAGGGACGTGGCGAGGATGCGGTCGTAGTCCTCCTGGAGCGTCGTGTACTTGTCCTTGATGAAGCCCCAGAACTCGGAGTTCGTGGTGTTCATCACGGTCAGGTCCTTGAGCCCGGACAGGACTTCGAACTTCTCGCCGTCGTACGTCACCTGCACCAGGCGCGTCTCCTGGCCCTTGCGGACGAAGGAGTGCTTGACCTCGTCGGCACCGATGAAGTTGGAGCCCGCGTCGGAGCCGGCGATGCGCTCCCAGGCGTACTCCTCGATGCGGATGCGCGCGCGGTGGATGGACGGCTGGCTGTCGACGAAGTGCCGCGCCAGCGCGATGCCGTACTGCTCGGCCGACTCGATGCCGTGTTCCTTGGCGAAGGCGAAGCAGGTGTTCTTGGTGGTGTCGGTCGGCAGGCAGTTGGCGTTCGACCCGGTGAGGTGCACGTCGTCGAGGTCACCGCTGAGGGCGACCGAGACGTTCAGGTCCTTGATGTGGTGGGTGTCGCCGTCCCGCGTGATCTTGACAACGCGGTTCTCCGCCTTGCCGTACTGGTTCGATCCCAGAATCGTGGGCATGGTGTCTGCTAGCTCCCTCGGTAAACGGAGTAGCCGAACGGGTTGAGCAGCAGCGGCACGTGGTAGTGCTCGCCCGGCTTGACGGCGAACGTGATCGCCACCTCCGGGAAGAACGTGTCGCTGTCCCGATTCGCGGGGGCGTCCTGCTGCGCATCGGCTTGTTTCTTGTCGAAATACGCTTCCGTCTCGAAGTCGAGACGGACGTGGGTGGTTCCCTCCGGCAGTGCCGGCAGGTCCTTGCAGCGGCCGTCCGCATCGGTGGCCGAGCCGCCGAGCGCCACCCAGGCGGCGCCCGAACCGGCGCGCGCCGCAAGGGAGATGGCGACGCCCTCGGCGGGGCGTCCGATGCTGGTGTCCAGGATGTGCGTGGACACCGAAGCGGTGGTCTCGGTGCTCATCAGGCGTTGTCTCCTTCTTCCACGAGGCGCGCGAGGCGGATGCGGTTGATCTTGCCGAGCTCGGTGCGGACGATCTCCCGCTCCTGCTCGGCCGAGTTGCCGATCCGCGCCTTGAGCGCGTCGAGCATCTGCTCCGCGGTGGCTCCGGTGGCGCAGATGAGGAAGACGTGTCCGAACCGGTCCTGGTAGGCCAGGTTCCGTTCGAGCATCTCCGCCTTGAGTTCCTCGGAGGCTCCCGACATGCCGCGCTGCTCGCGCGACGAGGTCGGGTCGCCGGGCTTCGGGCGGCCGATCGGCGGGTGCCCCGCCATCGCCTCGGCGAGGTCCTCGGCGGTCAGCTCGGCCATCGCGGCGTCGCTGCTCGTGAAGAGGGACTCGGTGGAAGCGAAGGGGCGCTGGGCGAGGATCTTGCTCCCCCACGCCGATGAAGCACACACCTCGTGGAGCTCGGCCGCGGCCGTGCTCTCGTCCGAGGTGTTGAACCGGGTGAGCCCCCGATACGTAGCTGACGATCCTGAAGTCACGGGGTGCCTCCGTGGCCTGGTGCTGGACGGGCTGCGGATAGCTAACGCCCTCGGAAACACGGCGTCAACACTTTGTTGAAAACTTGGAGTGACAAAAACCGCCGCCCGGTGAACGGACGGCGGTTCGTGTTCGCGGAGGTCGTCCCAGGTCAGGGCGCCTTCTCCCGGTTGAGGTAGTTGTACACGGTGAACCGGGAGACGCCGAGCGCGCCGGCGACCGTCTCCACCCCGTGCCGTACGGAGAAGGCGCCGCGCGCCTCCAGGACGCGCACGACCTCCTGCTTCTCCTTGCGGTCGAGCTCGGCGAGCGGCTTGCCCTCCTTGCGCTCCATCGCGGCCAGGATGTGGTCCAGGGAGTCGGCCAGCTGGGGCAGCCGGACGGCTATCACGTCCGCGCCCTCCCAGCTGAGCACGACGTCGTCCTTGCCCGCCTCCTGCGGCGGCACCATCTCGCCCCCCATGGCGTCCACGAGCGGCTTGACCGCCCTGACGAAGGGGTCGGAGGCATCGTCAACGAGCCCGGTCACTTATCGCCCTCCCCGGCTCCGGCACCCTCACCGATCACATTGACCTGGAGCGAGACCCGGGTGGCCCCGGCCGCCAGCGCCTGGCGCAGCAGCGCGTCGACCGCGGTGAGCACGCGGTCGGCCTCCCCCTCGGCGGTGTTGCCGAACGGTCCCACGTCGACCGCGTCCAGGTCGGCCCCCTGCACGACGTCGCGGGCGACGACCGCGTGCTGCGGCGCCTCGTCCAGGTCGAAGGGCTCGGTCGTGAACTCCACTCTCAATCGCACGCGCTCAACCTAACGCCGTCCGGGGTTTTTCCGGCAGCCCCTCTTGACAGCTGCCACCAGCCGGAGGCAATCTTCCATCACGCAGAAACGAACTTCCGCAATACGGAAGCTCAACGACATCGAACCTGAAGGGAGCGCCGACCCCGATGGGATTCGCAGACCAGCGCTTCAACGTCAACCTGTCGATCCTCTTCACCGAGCTCCCGCTCCTGGAGCGCCCCGCGGCCGCCGCCGCGGCGGGCTTCACCGCGGTCGAGCTGTGGTGGCCCTGGGTCGACGCGCCCGTACCCGAGCGGTCCGAGCTCGACGCCCTGCGCGACGCCATCAAGGACGCGGGCGTCCAGCTGACCGGCCTGAACTTCTACGCGGGGCAGCTGCCGGGCCCCGACCGGGGCGCCCTGTCGGTCCCGGGCGAGGAGAGCGAGAAGTTCCGCGCGAACCTCGACGTCGCGGCGGACTTCGCCGCCTCCCTCGGCTGCAAGGCGCTCAACGCCCTGTACGGCAACCGCGTGGAGGGCGTCGAGGAATCCGTCCAGGACGAACTCGCCCTGGAGAACCTGGTGCTGGCCGCCCGCGCGGCCGACCGCGTCGGCGCCGTGCTGCTCATCGAGGCGCTCAACAAGCCGGAGTCGCCGAAGTGCCCGATCGTGAGCGCCCCCAAGGCGATCGAGATCGTGGACAAGGTGAACGCGGCGACCGGCCTCGGCAACGCCAAGTTCCTGATGGACCTGTACCACCTGTCCATGAACGGCGAGGACCTGCCGGCCGTGATCGACGCCTACGCCGACAAGACGGCGCACGTGCAGATCGCCGACAACCCGGGCCGCGGCGCGCCGGGCACCGGCTCGCTGCCCCTGGAGGAGCTGCTCGACCAGCTCACGAAGGCCGGCTACGAGGGCTACGTGGGCCTGGAGTACAAGCCGGGCGACGCCCCGAGCGCCGAGTCCTTCGGCTGGCTGCCGCACGCCCACCGCGCCGCCTGAGGCGACCCTCAACCCACTGTCGCACCAACGCTTTTGGAGTCACCCTCATGAGCAACAACCTCCAGTCCAGCTCCCGCCCGGCGGTCGCGTGGATCGGCCTCGGCATCATGGGCTCACCCATGTCGGAGAACCTGATCAAGGCCGGCTACGACGTCACGGGCTTCACCCTGGAGCAGGACAAGCTGGACCGCCTCGCCGCGGCCGGCGGCACGGCCGTGAAGTCGATCGCCGAGGCCGTCAAGGACGCCGACGTCATCGTCACCATGGTTCCGGCCTCCCCGCAGGTCGAGGCCATCGCCTACGGTCCCGACGGCATCCTGGAGAACGCCAAGTCGGGTGCGCTGATCGTCGACATGTCGTCGATCACCCCGCAGACCTCGGTCGACCTGGCCAAGAACGCCAAGGAGAAGGGCATCCGCGTCATCGACGCGCCCGTCTCCGGCGGCGAGGCCGGCGCCATCGAGGCCGTGCTGTCCATCATGGTCGGCGGCGAGCAGGCCGACTTCGACGAGGCCAAGCCGCTCCTGGACGCCCTCGGCAAGACCATCGTGCTGTGCGGTCCGCACGGCTCGGGCCAGACCGTGAAGGCCGCCAACCAGCTGATCGTCGCCGTGAACATCCAGGCGTGCGCCGAGGCCGTGGTCTTCCTGGAGAAGTCCGGCGTGGACCTCAAGGCCGCGCTCGACGTCCTCAACGGCGGCCTGGCCGGCTCCACCGTGCTGACGCGGAAGAAGGACAACTTCCTCAACCGCGACTTCAAGCCGGGCTTCCGCATCGACCTGCACCACAAGGACATGGGCATCGTCACCGACGCCGCCCGCAACGTCGGCGCGGCCCTGCCCGTCGGCGGCGTGGTCGCCCAGCTGGTCGCCTCGCTGCGCGCCCAGGGCGACGGCGGCCTGGACCACTCGGCCCTGCTCCGCTCGGTCGAGCGCCTCTCGGGCAACCAGGTCGCGTAAGGCCCCCCAGACTTCCGGGCCGTGGCGGCGCTGACACCTGTCCTGTCGCGCCCAGGCGTCGCCGCGGCCCGGAACACCCATGCCCATTGATTCAACAAAATGTTGAACAAGCTCCATCCAGAACTTCAACAAACTGTTGACGTAGCTGTTCAGGGGTCCCTACGCTCCCCCACATCGTCAGCCAATCGTCAGCAGCCACTGCACGGAAGGTCGCCTCTCCACCATGCCCAAGCGTGTGCTCACGACCGAGTCAGGCGCCCCTGTCGCCGACAACCAGAACTCCGCCACCGCAGGCGTGGGCGGCCCGATCCTGCTCCAGGACCAGCACCTCCTGGAGAAGCTCGCCCGGTTCAACCGCGAGCGCATCCCGGAGCGCGTGGTGCACGCCCGCGGCTCCGGCGCCTACGGCTACTTCGAGGTGACGGACGACGTCACCGGCTTCACGTACGCCGACTTCCTGAACACGATCGGCAAGCGCACCGAGGTCTTCCTGCGCTTCTCGACCGTCGCCGACAACCTCGGGGGTGCGGACGCCGTCCGTGACCCGCGCGGCTTCGCCCTGAAGTTCTACACCGAAGAGGGCAACTACGACCTCGTCGGCAACAACACCCCGGTGTTCTTCATCAAGGACCCGCTGAAGTTCCCCGACTTCATCCACTCCCAGAAGCGCGACCCGTTCACGGGCAAGCAGGAGCCGGAGAACGTCTGGGACTTCTGGGCGCACGCCCCCGAGGCCACGCACCAGATCACCTGGCTGATGGGCGACCGCGGCATCCCCGCGTCGTACCGCCACATGAACGGGTACGGGTCGCACACCTACCAGTGGACGAACGAGCAGGGCGAAGCCTTCTTCGTGAAGTACCACTTCAAGACGAACCAGGGCATCCGCAGCCTCTCGGCCGAGCAGGGCGCCGAGCTCGCGGGCAAGGACCCGAACTCGCACCAGACGGACCTGCTGCAGGCCATCGAGCGCGGCGTGAACCCGTCCTGGACGCTCTACGTGCAGATCATGCCGGCGGCCGAGGCGGCCGAGTACCGCTTCAACCCGTTCGACCTCACCAAGGTGTGGCCGCACAAGGACTACCCGCTGCAGCGCGTGGGCCGCCTGGTCCTCGACCGCAACCCGGACAACGTGTTCGCGGAGGTCGAGCAGGCCGCGTTCTCCCCGAACAACTTCGTGCCGGGCATCGGCCCTTCGCCGGACAAGATGCTCCAGGGCCGCCTGTTCGCCTACGCGGACGCGCACCGCTACCGCCTGGGCGTCAACCACACGCAGCTCGCGGTGAACGCGCCGAAGGCGACCGAGGCGAACAACTACGGCCGCGACGGCGTCATGGCGTCCAACGCCTACGCCCGCAGCCGCAAGAACTACGAGCCGAACTCCTTCGACGGCCCCGTCGAGACCGGCCGCGCGCTCGCCGCGCCGCTCGCGGTCTCCGGCTACACGGGTACGCACGAGGCACCGGCCCACACCAAGGACGACGACTTCTTCCAGGCGGGCGAGCTGTACCGCCTGATGTCGGAGGACGAGAAGGGACGCCTGGTCGCGAACATCGCGGGCGGTCTCTCCCAGGTCTCGCGCGACGACATCGTGGAGAAGAACCTCGCCCACTTCCACGCCGCCGACGCCGACTACGGCAAGCGCGTCGAGGAAGCGGTCCGCGCCCTGCGCGAGGACTGAGCCCCCCTGACCGTGTACGGGGCCTGACGGGAGGTCAGCTCCGTACACGCAAGCCCGCACCATGCGCACGACCCGGATGAGGGGTGGTCTGCGCATGGTGCCGGGAGGACGAGGACCGCGGCGGCCGGTGCGAACCAGTGCGGTGGTGAAGGTTCCGGGACCACTGTCGACCTGAGGCAGTCGGTCCCCGGGACCCGTCGCCCCGCCGCCGCGGTCCCAGCCACATCCCTCCGTGGGACACCGGATTCCGTCCGGTGGCGCGCATGCATGTTCCGCCAGTCGCGCGCCGTCGGACGGCACCAACCTCCCGAACCAGCCCCGGGTACGACGGTCCGTACCCGGGGCTCCGCCATGCGGTGGAGGCGGTCCGGCGCGCGGGGTGACGTGTTCGCGCGCCGGGCGCGGGAGCGTGAGGGCATGACAACGACCGCGGTCGCCCCGCTCCCCGTCCACCGTCGCCCGGCCACCGGTACCGCCCGCCCCGTGCCCCGCTGGGCCGAGCGCGTCGCTCGTCTGATCCCGCTCGTCCTGCTCCCCCAGTGCCTGTGGCGGCTGCCGTTCGCCTTCGGGTTCGACATGGGCTCGGGCACCGGCTCGATCGGCAGCCTGTGGATCTCCGTGCCGTACGTCTTCGGGCTGAGCCTGCTGACCGAGGCGCTCGCGCTGCTCTGCTTCGGGCTCGTCCGGGGCTGGGGCGAGGTGGTGCCGGCCCGGGTCCCGCTGGTGGGCGGGAAACGGCTGCCGCGGACCGTGGTGCTGGTCCCGGCCGTCCTGGGCGGGCTCGGCGCCACGATGATGTGGGGCGGCTTCCTGCTGAGCGTCCTGGGCGTGCCGGGCTTCGAGGCGCCGGCGGCCACGAGCCCCGCCTGGGAGCTGCTGTTCGACGTCTGCGTGCTGCCCGCGACGCTGTGGGGGCCGCTCGTCCTCGCGCTCTGCGTCCAGTACGCCGTGCGTCGCCGGAAGTAGCCGCGGCGACGCCGAAGGGGCGGGTCACCGGTGCACCGGTGACCCGCCCCTTCGGCGTCGTGTCAGGCCTGGATCAGACCTTCAGCGGACGGATCGACGTGGGCGCGTGGCCCGGCTCCGTCGCGATCTCCTCGAACTCCTTGACCGCGCTGATGTCGGCCGTGGGGCTCATCGAGATGTTGGTGATGCGCTCCAGGATCGCCTCGACGACGACCGGGACCTGGTGCTCCTGCGCGAGCTTCTTGGCCTGCTCGAAGGCGGCGCCGAGCTCGTTCGGGTCCGTCACCCGGATCGCCTTGCAGCCCAGGCCCTCGGCGACCTTGACGTGGTCGACGCCGTAGACGCCGAGCTCGGGGCTGTTCTGGTTCTCGAACTCCAGGTTGACCTGGAAGTTGATGTCCAGGCCGATCTGCGCCTGGCGGATCAGGCCCAGGTAGGCGTTGTTCACCAGGACGTGGACGTACGGGATGCGGTGCTGGGCGCCGACCGCCAGCTCCTCGATCATGAACTGGAAGTCGTAGTCGCCGGAGAGCGCCACGACCTGGGTGTCCGGGTCGGCCTTGGAGACGCCGAGCGCGGCCGGGATGGTCCAGCCGAGCGGGCCCGCCTGGCCGCAGTTGATCCAGTGGCGCGGCTTGTAGACGTGCAGCATCTGGGCGCCCGCGATCTGCGACAGACCGATGGTCGTCACGTACCGCGTGTCCTTGCCGAACGCCTTGTTCATCTCCTCGTAGACGCGCTGCGGCTTCATGGGGATGTCGTCGAAGTGCGTGCGGCGCAGGAGGGTCTCCTTGCGCTCCAGGTGCGAGGCGACCCACGCGGAGCGGTCCGGCAGCTCGCCCGCGGCCTTCAGCTCGCGCGCGACCTCGACGAACAGCTCCAGGGCTGCCTTGGCGTCGGAGGTGATCCCGTAGTCCGGCGCGAAGATCTTGCCGATCTGGGTGGGCTCGATGTCGACGTGGACGAACGTGCGGCCCTCGCGGTACACGTCCAGCTTGTAGCCGGTGTGCCGGTTGGCCCAGCGGTTGCCGATGCCGAGGACGAAGTCCGACTCCAGGAACGTGGCGTTGCCGTAGCGGTGGCCGGTCTGCTGGCCGACCATGCCCGCGTTCAGGTCGTGGTCGTCGGGGATGGTGCCCCAGCCCATCAGGGTGGGCACGACGGGCGTGTTCGTGAGTTCGGCGAACTCGACGAGCAGGTCGCTCGCGTCCGCGTTGATGATGCCGCCGCCCGCCACGATCAGCGGACGCTCGGAGGCGACGAGGAGCCTGACGGCCTTCTCGATCTGGGCGCGGGTCGCGGCCGGCTTGTAGACCGGCAGCGGCTCGTACGTCTCGACGTCGAACTCGATCTCGGTCTGCTGGACGTCGATCGGCAGGTCGATGAGGACGGGCCCGGGACGGCCCGAGCGCATCAGGTGGAACGCCTGCTGGAAGACGCCGGGGACCTGCGCGGCCTCCAGGACGGTGACCGCCATCTTCGCGACCGGCTTGGCGATCGTGGCGATGTCGACCGCCTGGAAGTCCTCCTTGTGCAGCAGGTGGCTCGGGGCCTGACCCGTGATGCACAGGATCGGGATCGAGTCGCCGGTCGCCGAGTACAGACCGGTGATCATGTCGGTGCCGGCCGGGCCGGACGTACCGATGCAGACCCCGATGTTGCCGGGGTTGGCCCGCGTGTAGCCCTCGGCCATGTGCGAGGCGCCCTCGACGTGGCGGGCGAGCGTGTGGTCGATGCCACCGCTCTCCTTGAGCTCCTTGTAGAAGGGGTTGATGGCGGCACCGGGCACGCCGAACGCGTTCGTGACGCCCTCGCGCTTGAGGATCTCAACGGCCGCGCGGGCGGCGGTCATTCGAGCCATGAGTGCTCCCGACTTCTGCTGTGACTGACTGCTTGCTGTCCGGCTGTCGGATTCGCGCTCCCGTCGCGCCCCGCGGCGAGCTCTGAATTCCGTGCACTTTCACTATGCGGAAAGTAGGTTCTGCTATATGGAAGCAATGTAGAGGGGGGTCTCGGAGGCCGTCAAGGTGGATGATGAGACCGACGTCGATCGGAAACCGTGCGACCCAGGGGGTGTGCCGTGGCCGAACCCATGCGCGTGCGGTGCCCGGCGTGCCGGCGCGAGCACCTCTGCACGCCCGCCGTACTGCCGTGCGCCTGCGGCGCCCCGGTGGCCCCGCCCCTGGTGCGCGGCGCCGCGGCCGAACCGGTCAGCGACCGCACCTGGGCGGACGACTGGGTCACGCTGCGCTGCCCCATGTGCGGCCGCCGGGACCGGTGGCCGGTGCCCGAGGTCGGCTGCGACTGCGGCACGGTGCTGCGCGTCCCGGTGCAGAGCGACGACCATGCGCCCGCGACGCCGTCGCACATCCCGCTGCCCCGGACGGCGCCGACGCCCCGCCCCGCGTTCCAGCCCGTCGCCATCCGCACGGCGCGGGACGCGGTGACCGCCGCGGCGCTCTACTTGCGCTGGCTCGGCTACCGGGACGTCCGCCGCGCCGACCAGCGCCCGCCGTCCGGCATCGGTCTCGCGGCCCGCGGCGTCGTCGCCCAGGTGGAGCCGTCGGTGCGGCCCGCGACGGTGCGGGACGTGGAGTGCCTGTGGCTCCAGTCGATGACCGAGTCGGCGACGTGCGTCTACTTCTCGCTGGCCGGATACGCGGACGAGGCCCGCACCCGCGCCGACGACCTGGGCGTCCCGCTCTTCGTCCTGGATCTGGCCGGGGTGCCCCAGCCGGTGAACAGCCCGGCGGACGAACTCATCGCGGGCGGCGCGTAAAGCGCTGGGGCGCCACCCGGCGGCGCGGCGATACTGACCCGGTGATCATTCGCGACGCCACCCGCCCCGACCTGCCCCGCCTCCAGGACATCGAGACGGCCGCGGGAGAGGTCTTCCGCACGCTCGGCATGGACGCGATCGCCGACGACGAGCCGCCCACCGTGGCCGAGCTGACCCGGTACGCCGACGCGGGGCACGCCTGGGTGGCCGTCGACGAGGAGTCGGGGCCCGCCATCGCGTACCTGGTCGGCGAGCCGGTGGACGGCGCCTTCCACATCGAGCAGGTCACCGTGCACCCGGACGCCGCCCGGCGCGGGGTGGGCCGGGCCCTGGTCGCGTACGCCGCCGACTGCGCGCGCGACCGGGGCCTGGCCGGTCTCACCCTCACCACCTTCACCGACGTGCCGTGGAACGCCCCGTACTACGAGCGTCTGGGCTTTCGCCGGCTCGCCGCGGCCGAGCTCACGCCGGGCCTGCGCCGGATCCGCGCGGCCGAGGCGGCGCACGGTCTCGACCGGTGGCCGAGGGTCTGCATGCGGCGGGACCTGTGACGCCCGGCACCCGCCATGGTCCTACAACTCGCCGTACCCCTCCCGGAGTTCGACCTTGCGGACCTTGCCGCTGACGGTCATCGGGAACGCGTCGAGGACGCGCAGCCGGGTCGGCACCTTGTAGTGGGCGAGCTGGTCGCGGCAGTAGTCGCGGACGTCGTCGAGGGTGAGCGGCTCCGCCGGATCGCGCAGGATCACGCAGGCCAGCACCTCCTCGCCGTACTTCTCGTGCGGTACGCCCACCACCTGCACGTCGGCGATCCGCGGATGCCCGTACAGGAACTCCTCGATCTCGCGCGGATAGACGTTCTCCCCACCGCGGATGATCATGTCCTTGATGCGGCCGACGATCTGCGCGTAGCCGTCCTCGCGGAGCACCGCCAGGTCGCCCGTGTGCATCCAGCGTCCGGCGTCGACGACCTCGGCGGTCTTCTCGGGCTCCCCCCAGTAGCCGAGCATCACGCTGTAGCCGCGGGTGCACAGCTCGCCGGCCTCGCCGCGCGGCAGCGTGACCCCGGTGACCGGGTCGACGACCTTGACCTCGATGTGCGGCAGGACGCGGCCGACGGTGCCGGTGCGGCGCTCCAGGTCGTCGTCGCGGCGGGTCTGGAGGGAGACCGGGGACGTCTCGGTCATGCCGTAGCAGATGGAGACCTCCGCCATGTGCATCTCGGCGACGACCCGCTTCATCACCTCGACCGGGCACGGCGAACCCGCCATGATGCCGGTGCGCAGGCTGCTCAGGTCGTAGGAGGCGAAGTCCGGCAGGTTCAGCTCGGCGATGAACATCGTCGGCACGCCGTACAGCGACGTGCACCGCTCCTCCTGCACGGCCCGCAGCGTCGCCGCCGGCTCGAAGGACGGCGCGGGGATGACGATGCAGGCGGCGTGCGAGGTGGCGCCCAGGTTCCCCATCACCATGCCGAAGCAGTGGTAGAAGGGCACGGGCAGACAGACCCGGTCCTGCTCGGTGTAGCCGACCGTCTCGCCCACCCAGTAGCCGTTGTTGAGGATGTTGTGGTGGGAGAGCGTGGCGCCCTTCGGGAAGCCGGTGGTGCCCGAGGTGTACTGGATGTTGATCGGGTCGTCGCAGGACAACTCGGCCTCACGGGCGGCCAGTTGCTCGTCCGGTACCGAGGAGCCGCCGAGGAAGAGGGCGTCCCAGCTGTGCTCGCCGATGAAGACGCGGTCCCGCAACTCGGGGCAGTCGGGCGCTACTTGGCGGACGAGCGCGTGGTAGTCGGTGCCCTTGTGCCCGGGCGAGGACACCAGCACGGACACCCCCGACTGCTTGAGCACGTAGGCGAGTTCGTGAGCACGGTAGGCCGGATTGATGTTGACCATGACGGCGCCGATGCGCGCGGTCGCGTACTGGACGAGCACCCACTCGGGGCAGTTGACCGCCCAGATGCCGACCCGGTCGCCCTTGGCGACGCCGCGCGCGAGCAGCCCGCGCGCCAACCGGTCGACGTCCGCGCCGAATTCGGCGTACGTCCAGCGGCGTCCGCTGGGCACGTCGACGAGCGCCTCCCGGTCCGGCCAGGCGGCGACGGCGCGCTGGAGGTTGCCGCCGACGGTGTCGCCGAGGAGCGGGACCTCGCTGGTCCCGTGCGCGTACGAGAGTTCCTGCTGCTGGTCCGTCACCGGAAGTCCTCCTCGCGGTACTCGGCGGCCGAGCCCTTCGCCGTGGCCTCGCGCAGTTCGATGCGGCGGATCTTGCCGGAGACCGTCTTGGGCAGTTCACCGAACTCGATGCGGCGCAGCCGCTTGTACGGGGCGAGCACGGCGCGGGAGTGCTCGAACAGCAACTTGGCGGTGTCCGGGCCCGGTTCGTACCCCTCGGCGAGCACGACGTACGCCTTCGGGACGGCGAGCCGCAGCTCGTCGGGGGCGGGCACGACGGCCGCCTCGGCGACCGCCTCGTGCTCCAGGAGCGCGCTCTCCAGCTCGAACGGGCTGATCTTGTAGTCGGACGCCTTGAACACGTCGTCGGCGCGCCCCACGTACGTCAGGTAGCCGTCCTCGTCCCGGGAGCCGATGTCGCCGGTGCGGTAGTAGCCGCCCGCCATCGCCTCCGCGGTGCGCTCCGGGTCGCCGTGGTAGCCGACCATCAGGCCGACGGGGTGGGCGGACAGGTCGAGGCTGATCTCGCCCTCGTCGGCGCCGGGCCGGCCGGTCACCGGGTCGAGGAGCTCGACCTTGAAGCCGGGACTCGGGCGTCCCATGGAGCCGGACTTGAGGAGCTGGCCGGGGCTGTTGGAGACCTGTACGGCGGTCTCGGTCTGCCCGAAGCCGTCCCGGATGGTGACGCCCCAGGCGCGCTTGACCTGCTCGATGACCTCGGGGTTGAGCGGCTCGCCGGCGGCGACCACCTCCCGCGGCGGCGTGCGCAGCTGGGTGAGGTCGGCCTGGATCAGCATGCGCCACACGGTGGGCGGCGCGCAGAACGAGGTCACGCCCGCACGGTCCATCGCGGCCATCAGCCGGCCCGCGTCGAAGCGCGTGTAGTTGTAGAGGAAGACGGTCGCCTCCGCGTTCCACGGCGCGAAGAAGTTCGACCAGGCGTGCTTGGCCCAGCCCGGCGAGGAGATGTTCAGGTGGACGTCGCCGGGGCGCAGGCCGATCCAGTACATCGTCGCCAAGTGGCCCACGGGGTACGACACGTGGGTGTGCTCGACGAGCTTGGGGCGGGCCGTCGTCCCGGACGTGAAGTAGAGGAGCAGCGCGTCGTCGGCGCGGGTGTCGCCGTCGGGCTCGAAGTGCGCGCTCGTGCCCGAGGTGAAGACGTCGTCGAAGTCGAGCCAGCCGGGCACGGGGTCCGCGCCCGTGTCCTTGACGGCGATCCGGGTGTAGTCGCCGGGCACGTCGTCGAACTTGGCCGCGTCCTCGGCGCGCACGATCACGTGCGCCGCACGGCCGCGCTCGATCCGGTCCCGCAGATCGGCGGAGCCCAGCAGGGGCGTCGCCGGGATGACGACGGCGCGCAGCTTCATCGCGGCGAGCATCGTCATCCAGAGTTCCTGCTGGTTGCCGAGCATCAGCAGGATCCGGTCGCCGGCCCCGACCCCCTGGGCGCGCAGCCAGTTCGCGACCTGGTCCGAGCGCACGGACATCTCGCCGTACGAGATGGTGATCTCGCGGCCGTCCTCCTCGACGATGTGCAGGGCCGTGCGCCCGTTGCCCTCCGCGATGACGTCGAACCAGTCGAGGGCCCAGTTGAACCGGTCGGGCCGGGGCCAGGCGAAGCCCTCGTACGCCGTCTCGTAGTCCTGGGCGTGCTGCAACAGGAAGTCACGGGCCGTACGGAACTGCTGCGTGGGTCCGTTCGCCGTCGTCATGTGCGCTCCTGGAGTCCTCATGTCCCGCGTCCCGCGTCATTGCGGACCGTGTCCTCATCGTGTAGTCCGTGATGGAGATCTCGCCACCCCCGAACGGGGGTGACCGGCACGGCAAGGGGATGGAACGTGAGCGCAGGACCCGCCGAGGGGGCAGAGATGCGCGCGGCGCTGGTGCGACTGCGCCGGGGCACGGGGCTGCCGGTGGCGTTCGGCGGGCTCACCGCGGGCACCGGCCAGGTCCGGATCGCCGAGCTGAGCGGGGCGACGACGTCCGCGCTGTGCGGTCTCGCCATCGCCGCGGGCAACGGCCTGGGCGGCAAGGCCCTCTCCCTGGCCAGGGCCTGCGCCGTCACCGACTACCAGGGCTCGCGGCACATCAGCCACGAGTACGACACGGCGGTCGCGGCCGAGGGCCTGCGCTCGGTCCTCGCGGTGCCCGTCGTCGTACGGCGCCGGGTGCGGGGGGTGCTGTACGGGGCGCTGCGCGCGGCCCAGCCGCTGGGCGACCGGGCGCTGAACGCGGCGGTGGCGGCGGCCCGCGACGTGGAGCAGGCGCTCCTCGTCCGGGACGAGGCGCAGACGCTGCTGGCCGCCGCGTCCGCCCCGGCGGCCGAGGGCTCCGCCGCGTGGGAGGAGGTCAGGGAGGCGCACGGGGCGCTGCGGGCGCTCGCCCCGAGGATCGTCGACCCGGCGCTGCGCGGTGAACTCCTCGCGGTGTGCGGCCGGTTGGCGTCGGCCGCCGCGCCGCTGGAGCGGGCGGCGACGGTGGTGCTCGCGCCGCGCGAGGTGGACGTCCTGGCGTGGGTGGCGGGGGGTGCGACGAACGCGGTGGCGGCGGAGCGGCTCGGGCTGCGCCCGGAGACCGTCAAGGGCTACCTCCGGTCCGCGATGCGCAAGCTGGGCACGCACACCCGGGGCGAGGCCGTGGTGGCGGCGCGGCGGGCGGGGCTGCTGCCGTAGCGGCCCCGCCCGGCCGCGGCCGTCACGTGCCTACTTGTCGGCGGTGAGCTTGCCCGCCGAGCCCCAGCTGTCCTTCGGGACCTCGTGGATCCACACGCTGACGGTCTCCGCGGGGATCTGGTAGGAGTCGACGAAGGCGTCGGTGATCCGCCTGACCAGCTCGCGCTTGGCCTCGACGTCGCGCGGACCCTGCTGGACGGTGACGATCGGCATGACTGAACTCCCTTTCCGGAGCGGTGGTCAGGGGGGCTCCCGCTGACGGATCCAGTCCATCGCGGCGCCGGGCCCCGGCCAAGGAGCAGATCGCGACCGCAGCGATCAGTGATCGTGATCGTCGCTGTTCGGCGGCGGTTTCCGGCAGGCTTCCCGGAACGCGGCGAGGGCGTCGTCGCTGTCCCCCTCCCCGTCCCGGACGACGAGCACCGTGGTCAGGGCGAGCCCGGGTGACCGGAACGGTACGAACGCGACGCGGGAGCTGTGCACGACGCGCGCGTGGGAGGCGTACACGACGGTCCACAGGGGGCTCGCCCCGGCGCCGATGGTGGCGAGCGTGTCCTGGAGCGTGCCGGTGCGCGGCCCGGGGCGCGGGGTGAAGCCCGCGTCGTGGCAGGCGCCGACGACGAGGTCCACCAGGGCGGGGTGGTTGCGCCGTTCGGTGAGGCCGAGCGGGAGTCCGGCGAGGTCGGCGACGGCGACGTCCGGTGCGGCGGCGAGCGGGTGCCGGGCCGGGAGCGCCGCCATCAGCGGCTCCTGCCACACGGGCACGGCGCGCAGGCCTGCCACCGGTTCCGGGCCGTCGGGCCCGGCCCGCAGGAACGCCGCGTCGAGGCGCCCGTCGCGCACCTGGGCCGTCCGCTCCCGCGCCGGCGCGGACACCAGCTCGACGCCGGTCCCCGGTGCGAGCTCCGCGTAGGCGTCGAGCACCCGGTCCAGGTGTGCGCCGAGCCCGGTGCTGGTGCCGACGCGCAGCACGGTGCGGCGGGCGACGGCGGCCCGGGCCCGTTCGGCGGCGGCGAGCACGGTCCGCGCCTCGGGGAGCAGCCGCTCGCCGGCGCCGGTGAGCCGCACGTGCCGGGGCGAACGGTCGAACAGGTCGGTGCCCAGCTCCCGTTCGAGCCGGCGGATCTGCTGGCTCACGGCGGACTGGACGATGTGCAGCCGCTCGGCCGCGCGCCCGAAGTGCAGTTCCTCCGCGACGGTCACGAAGTAGGCGAGCTGACGCAGTTCCATGACGGGACCCTAGAACGCGGGACCGGGGCCCGTTGTCAGTGGGATGGTCTTCACTGGTCTTGGAAAGGGATGGGGGCTGCCCATGGTGTCGACCGACCGGTGTCTGGCGTTCGCGGCGATGTCGCTGCTGGTGATCGTGATCCCGGGGCCGAGCGTGCTGTTCGTGATCGGCCGGGCGCTCGCGCACGGGCGGCGCACGGCGGTGGCGACGGCGCTGGGCAATGTCGTCGGCTCGTACCTGCTGGTCGTCGCGGTGGCGCTGGGCATCGGCTCGCTCGTGGAGCGCTCGGCGGGCCTGTTCGTCGCGGTGAAGCTGGCGGGCGCCGCGTATCTGGTGTTCCTGGGCGTCCAGGCGTTCCGGCACCGTCGGGACATGAAGGCGTCGGACATCCAGGGGCCGGCCGGGCCCGCCCGCGGGGATCTGCGGACCGTGCTCGACGGGGTCCTGGTGGGCGTGACCAACCCGAAGGGCATCGTGTTCTTCGCGGCGGTGCTGCCGCAGTTCGTGAACCACGACGCGGGCCGGGTCCCGGCCCAGATGCTGCTGCTGGGCCTGATCCCGATCTCCATCGGGCTGGTCACGGACACGCTGTGGGGGCTGACCGCGTCGGCGGCGCGCTCCTGGTTCGCGCGCTCGGACCGACGCCTCTCGATGATCGGCGGGACGGGTGGCTTCGCGCTGATCGGCCTCGGGGTGACGGTGGCGGCGACGGGCCGCGCGGACTGAGCCTTCCTCGCGTCCTCATGTGCGTACGGTGCCGAAGTCCACGGTGACCGGGCCCGGCGCCTCCAGGACGGCCGCGGTGCGCTCCGCCTCGGCGACGAGCTCGTCGCGCTGGGCGCGGGTGAGCTTCCCGAAGGGTTCGAGGGTGAGGGTGGATCCCGTCGCGGACTCGGCGAGCGTCCACAGGCCGGCGAGCATCCCGTCGACGAGGAACGTCAAGTAGGCGGTGTTGACCTGCCAGTTGCGGCCCCGGTCGGCCTCGTGCACGACGCGGGTGCGGTCGGCGTGCGACAGGAGCAGATTGTCGAACTCGGCGAGCAGCCGGGGCGGCGCCGGGGTGTCCTCGTCGGGCCGGGGCGCGTCGGGCAGGTCGAAGAGCTCGACGCCGTGCTCGTCGCGGAACGTCACGAGGCGGGGCCGCAGCCGCTCGAAGGCCTCCTTGGTGCGGGTGAGCCCGGCCCACTGCTGGAAGTCCTTCACGGAGGCGGGTCCGAAGGCGCCGAGGTAGCGCAGGATCGTGTCGTCGGGCGCGGGCGTCGCGACGGGTTCCTGGTCGAGCCACTGCTCGGCGGTGGTCAGCCGCACGCCGCCGCTGCGCCGCCACAGTCCGCGCGGGGTGACCTGGACCAGCGGCAGGCCGCAGCGGGCGGCGATCGACAGGGACTGCGGGTCGGCGTCGGGCCACTCCGCCAGGAGGTGCTCCCTGATCTGCTTCGGGGTGCGCGGCTCCTCCTCGACGTAGGTCCGCGACAGCGCGCACAGC
Source organism: Streptomyces sp. KL116D (assembly GCF_030766975.1). Classification (NCBI taxonomy): domain Bacteria; kingdom Bacillati; phylum Actinomycetota; class Actinomycetes; order Kitasatosporales; family Streptomycetaceae; genus Streptomyces; species Streptomyces sp. KL116D. The sequence goes on from NZ_JASERH010000050.1 coordinate 35,210, forward strand.
CGCTCCAGGTCCACCCCCGCCAGGCCCTTGCGGAACATCCGCAGCTCGCGCTCGCGGGCGGGCTGCACCAGCGGACGCAGCGTCATGCAGTCGTCGGCGGTGTGCAGATGGATCGTCGAGCGCAGGGTGACGATCCGGGCGACGCGCCGCTCCTCCAGGGCGTCGGAGAGGTCGGCGGGCGTGAAGCCGTCGAGCCGGGCGGCGAGCGCGAGATAGGGCGGGCGGACCTCCTGCGCCTGGAGTCCGACGAGGTGCGCGACGGCCTCCTCGGTCTTCATCGGGCTGCGCCGCAGCAGCAGCTGCCGCTCCAGGGTGGCCCGGCCCAGTGCGCGTGCGGTCATCGGCTTCGTCGTCATACGGGGACCGTAGCGGGGGTCGCGGTCAGCCACTGTCCGCGATGCCGCTGCCGGTGCACGTCACCTTCGCTGGTTACGCTGCCCGCAACCCGACGGAAGGAGGCGGCGATGCCGCGACGGCAGGACGGACGCCGCTACACCTGGCGCCGGGGGACGGACCCGCGCCCGCGCACCGAGCCGCCCACCGCACCGGCCCCCGAACCGGCCGCCGCGGCGGAGCCGGCCGACAGCATCGTGCACGCGGCGCTGTACCGGGACGGCGTGCGGGTGGCGAGCCCCGCGACGCTGACGGACACCTACCGGCAGCTGCGCGAGAAGCCCCGCACCATGGCGTGGATCGGTCTGGCCCGGCCCACCGAGGCCGAACTCAAGTCCCTCGCCGCCGAGTTCGACCTGCACCAGCTCGCCGTCGAGGACGCGCTGGAGGCCCACCAGCGGCCGAAGCTGGAGCGGTACGGCGAGACGCTCTTCGTCGTCCTGCGCGCCGCCCGCTACCTCGACGCCCCCGAGGAGGTCGACTTCGGCGAGCTGCACGTGTTCGTCGGCGCGGACTTCGTGATCACCGTGCGGCACGGCGCGGCCCCCGACCTCTCGGCGGTCCGCCGCCGCATGGAGGAGAGCCCCGACCTGCTCCGCCTGGGCCCCGAGGCGGTGCTGTACGCGATCCTCGACGCGGTCGTCGACGGCTACGCCCCGGTCGTCGCGGGCGTCCAGAACGACGTCGACGAGATCGAGACGGAGGTCTTCTCCGGCGCCCCCGAGGTCTCCCGCCGCATCTACGAACTCTCCCGCGAGATGGTCGAGTTCCAGCGCTCCACCCGCCCGCTGGTCGGCATGCTGCACGGCCTGATGGCGGGCTTCGCGAAGTACGGCACGGACGAGGAGCTCCAGCGCTACCTGCGCGACGTCGCCGACCACGTCACGCACACCAGCGAACGCGTCGACGGCTTCCGCCAGGCGCTCACCGACATCCTGACGGTCAACGCGACGCTGGTGACGCAGCAGCAGAACGCGGAGATGCGGGCGCTGGCGGAGGCCGGGTTCGAGCAGAACGAGGAGATCAAGAAGATCTCGTCGTGGGCCGCCATCCTCTTCGCGCCGACCCTCGTCGGCACGATCTACGGCATGAACTTCGAGAACATGCCGGAGCTGGGCTGGCACTTCGGGTACCCGTTCGCGATCGGCCTCATGGGGGTCGTCTGCGTCAGCCTGTACATGATCTTCAAGCGGCGGGACTGGCTCTAGAGCCCAGGGATTCCGGGGGTCCGGGGAGGCCGGGGCGTCCGGGGCGCCTCAGGACCGCATCCCCGACAGCCGTGCCCGGCACGCCAGTTGGAGGGCGAGGCGGGTGTCCGGGTCGGTGAGGTCGGCGCCGGTGAGGTCCGTGATGCGGCGGATGCGGGCGCCGACGGCGTTGCGGTGGAGGTGGAGCAGGTCGGCGGCGCGGGCCGGGGAGTTGTTGTGGTCGAGGTAGGCCTGGAGGGTGCGCAGAAGGGGTTCCGCCTTGTCCCGGCCCAGCTTCAGGACCGGCGCGAGGAGTTCGGTGGTCGCCTCGTGGGCCGTGTCGGAGGCGTACCACTCCAGCAGCATGCGGTCGAGGCCCGCCGCGTCGTGGGCGCTGACCGAGGTGCCGTCGGGCGGCGCCAGGAGGGCCGCGCGGGCCTCGCGGGCCGAGGTGCGGATGCCGAGGGGGCCGCGGTGCGCGGCGCCGAGGCCGCCGCGCAGCCCGGCCTCGGGGTGGTGGGCGCCGAGCGTGTCGAGGGTGCGCCGGGCCAGGGCGAGGGCGGCCCTGCGGGCCTCGGGGCCGGGCGCCGCCGCGCGGGTGCCGAGCAGCACGAGGGCGTCGTCGACGAGGGCCGCGTGCCAGTGCGTGCCGTCGTTGGGGGCGCGCAGCCGGGTGAGCAGTTGCCCGGTGAGGCTGTCGAGGAGGTGGTAGCGGTCGGCGGGCGGCAGTCCCGGCGCCTCGACGCGCAGCGCCGTGTGGTGGCCGTCGACCGGCAGGCCGAGCGCCCGGCCGCGCGCGGCGAGCCCCGCGGTGCGCTCCTGCGGCGCGGCGAGGAGT
>NZ_JASERH010000051.1:0-17107 GCF_030766975.1 Streptomyces sp. KL116D
CGTAGCGCGAGGGGTCGCCCGTCGTGCGGGCCTGCTCCACGTAGGCCGTGCCGAGCGTCGCCCAGGACAGCGAGCGCGCCCTGTCCACCCGCGTCGACGCCCTCGTCGAACTCGGCCGCTACGCCGAGGCGGCACGCGCCGTGGACGAGGCGGACCGCCGCCGCCCCGGCATCCCGGTCTTCACCCGTTTCTCGTACGTAGCCGAACTCCGCGGCGACGTCCCGACCGCCCGCAACGCCCTCACCCGTGCCCTGTCCAGCGCCACAGCCCCCGGCGACGTCGCGTACGTGTCCACCGCCCTGGGTCAACTCGCCTGGCGGCAGGGCGACTTCGGCGCAGCCCTGGGGCACTGCGGCCGGGCCCTGCGCGCCGACGCCGGATACGTCCCGGCCCTGGAGTGCCGGGCCCGCGCCAGGGCGGGGAAGGGCGACCGGGCGGGGGCGGTCCGGGACCTGCGGAACGTGGTGGCGCGGTATCCGCTGCCGGGACCCCTGATGGAACTGGGCGAACTGTACGAGGCGCAGGGGGACTCGGCGGCGGCCCGGGACCAGTACGCCCTGGTCTCGGCCTGGATCGGCCTGGCCCGCGCGAACGGCGTCGACGTCGACCTCGACACGGCGCTCGCCGCCGCGGACCACGGCGACCGGAAGGCGGCCCTGCGGGCCGCGCGCGCCGAGTGGGACCGCCGCCGCACCGTCCACACGGCGGACGCGCTCGCCTGGGCGCTCCACCGGAACGGCAAGGACACCGAGGCCCTCCCCTACGCCCGCCGGGCCACCGCCACGGGCTTCCGCGAGGCGTCGTTCTTCTACCACCGCGGGGTGATCGCCCGCGGCACGGAACGCACGAAGTGGCTCCGCAAGGCCCTCGCCACGAACCCGGCGTTCTCCCCGCTGTCGGCCCCCCGGGCCCGCGCCCTCCTCGGGACCACGCCATGACCACACCCGCATACCGCACTCCCGGCCCCGCCCGCCTCGGACAATCTGCCGCCCGGGGCGGCCGGGTGGGCCTGGCGGACCCCGGTGCCGCGCAACGATTCGGGAGGCGTCGGCCACGGGTGGCCGGCCGGCGGCACCTCACCGGCGCACCCCGCCGGAGGCGCCACCTGCGATGGGCCGTCCTCGTCCTCCTCGCCGCGACAGCACTGCTCCTCACCCCCACGGGCAGGGCCGCCGCCCACCCCCTGGGCAACTTCACCACCAACACCTACGACGGCCTGGTCACCACCCCGACCCGGCTCCGCGTCGACCACGTGGAAGACCTGGCCGAGATCCCGGCCACCCAGGCCGAACCGGCCATCAAGCGCACGGGAAGGGCGACCTGGGCCGAGGACCGGTGCCGCCGCGCAGCCCACACCACCCGCCTCACCGTCGACCGCACCCCCACCCCCGTCACCCTCACCAAGAGCCACGCCACCCCCCGCCCCGGTCAGGCGGGCCTCAACACCCTCCGGGTCGAGTGCGAGTTCACGGCCCCGCTCCCCCGGACCACGCACCCGGCCACCGTCACCTTCCACGCCCCCGCCCGACCGGGCCCGGGGTGGCACGAGATCACCGCCCGGGGCGACCGCACCACGCTCACCCGCAGCGACGTCCCCCGCACCTCCGCCTCCGCCCGCCTCACCCACTACCCCCGCCACCTCCTCGCCTCGCCACCCGACACGACGACCGCCGCGCTCAAGGTCAGGCCCGGCGGCCCGGCCCTGACCGAGGAGAAGCGGCCGGAGCCGCCCGCCGCCTCCGTGCTGCCCCGCGGCGCCGACCGCTGGACCAGCGCGCTGACCGGCCTCGTGGCCCGGCACGACCTCACCCCGGGCTTCGCCGCGCTCGCCCTGGCCACGGCCCTCCTGCTGGGCGCGCTGCACGCGCTGGCACCCGGCCACGGCAAGACCCTGATGGCGGCGACCGCCGCGGCCCGCGGCCGGGCCAGGCTCCGTGACGTACTGCCGCTCGCGGCGTCGGTCACGGTGACCCACACGCTCGGCGTGGTCGCGCTCGGCGCCCTGGTCATCGGCGGCTCCGCGGCGGCACCTTCGATCGTGGCCTGGCTCGGCGTGGCCAGCGGCGCCCTGGTGACGGCGGCGGGCGTGATGCTCGTCCGCAAGGCCTGGCGAGCCCGCCACCACGGCCACACCCACACCCACGACCACGACCACGACCACGACCACCCGCACGGTCACAGCCACGGTCACGGTCACAGCCACGGTCACGGCCACGGCCACTCCCACGACCACCCTCCCCCCACCGTCCGCGGAGCCCTCTTCCTCGGCTTCGCCGGCGGCCTCGTCCCGAGCCCGTCCGCCGTCGTCGTCCTGGTCGGCGCCGCCGCGCTCGGCCAGGCCTGGTTCGGCGTGCTGCTGGTGATCGCGTACGGCGCGGGACTCGCCGTCACCCTCACCGCGGCCGGCTTCGTCGTCGTCCGGGCGGGAGCGTTCGCGGCCCGCCGGATCGCCGGGGCCCGCACCCGCACGCGGCGCGCGGCGCAACGCCTGGTGCCGTTCGGTTCGGCCTGCGTCGTGGTCGCCCTGGGGTGCGGATTGGTGTTCAAGGGGGCGGCAACGGCGCTCGGTTGAGCTACTTTTGTTCAGACTTGTCTTGGCGAGTGGGGGGCGCCCGTGAGCGCAGGGCCGGGCAGTGGAAGCGAGCGTGGGAGCGGGCGGCTCGTCGCCGGCCGGTACCGGCTGCTCGACGCGATCGGCGAGGGCGGCATGGGCACCGTGTGGCGGGCCCGCGACGAGGTGCTCGGCCGCGAGGCCGCCGTGAAGGAGGTGCGGGCCCCGGCCGGGCTGCCGTCGGCGGAGGTCGACCGGATGTACGCGCGGCTGGAGCGCGAGGCGTGGGCCGCGGCACGGATCGCGCACCGGAACGTGATCACGCTGTACGACGTGGCCATCGACGGCGGACGGCCGTGGGTCGTCATGGAGCTGGTGCGCGGCGTGTCCCTGGCGGACCAGCTCGACGCCGAGGGCCCGATGCCGCCGCAGCGGGCCGCGCACATCGGCGCCGAACTGCTGGCCGCGTTGCGGGCGGCGCACGAGGCGGGGGTGCTGCACCGGGACGTCAAGCCGGGCAACGTGCTGCTGGGGAACGACGGCCGGGTCGTGCTCACCGACTTCGGGATCGCGATGGTCGAGGGGACCTCGGCGCTCACCATGACGGGCGAGGTCATCGGCTCGCCCGAATTCCTGGCCCCGGAGCGGGCGTTGGGGCGCACCCCGGGTCCCGAGTCCGATCTGTGGTCGCTCGGCGTGCTGCTCTACGCGGCGGTGGAGGGGCATTCTCCGTTCCGCCAGGACACCCCGCTCAGCACCTTGCGGGCGGTCGTCGACGAGGAGTTGCCGCCGCCGCGCCGGGCGGGTCCGCTGACGCCGGTCATCGAGGGCCTGCTCCGCAAGGATCCGGCGGACCGCATCGGTGCCGCGGCGGCCGAGCACGATCTGCGGATCGTCGGTGCGGGCGGCGTGCTGCGCGACGACCCGGCGCGCTCCACTCCGCTGGCGTCGCAGCCGACGGTGACCTCGCGGCAGCAGCAGGCGTCGTCCACTCCGCCGTTGCCCGGCCCCGTACCGGCCGGTTCGCCCGCCCCGGGGGCCGCCACGACGGCGACGACGGTTCCCGCGGACACGGGCCACCGTCGCGCGCGCCGTGCCTCGCTGGTCCTGATGGCGGGGATCGTGGCGCTGCTGCTGGCCATCGGCGGTCTCACGTACGCGCTGCTGAACCGCGACGACGGGGGCGGCGGGGGGAACGGCGGCGGGTCGACCGGCGGCTCCGACGGCGGTTCGGGCAACGGCGGTTCGGCCGGCAACGGCTCCTCCGGCTCCACGAGCAGCGGAAACGGAGACGGGAGCGGGAGCAGCGGCAACAGCGGGAACGGGAACGGCAGTTCCAGTGGCAGTGGAGGCAGCGGCGGCAATGGCGGGCACACCACGACCCCGGCCCAGTCCGTGCGGGTGAGCGTCTCCGCGGTGCGTGGCAGCTACTCGGGCGCGTGTCCGCCGCCGGCCGCCGAGGCCCCGGCGTTCGCCGCGACGTTCACGGTGGGGCGCACGCCCGCCGAGGTGGAGTACCGGTGGGTGACGCGGAGCGGGGAGCCGTCGGACCCCGGCTGGAAGACGCTGAGCTTCGGCTCGGGCGACGCGAAGAGCCGTACGGTCAACACGACGGAGACGAAGTACCAGGAAGGTGCCACGCTGCGGAACCAGATCGCGGTGGAGGTGCGCTCCCCGGAAGCGACGACGTCCAACTACGTGGCGTACGCGGTGACCTGTGAAGTGGTGACCCCGACCACCGGGGCCACCACCGGTTCACCCACGTACTAGAGCGTTGCGTGTGCCGGTGCGCCGATCAGGCTGCGGACGTGAGGACGGGCAGGTAGCCGCCCGACTGTCCGGCGGCGGTCGGGTGGTACGACTCGCCGATGTTGGTCCAGTTGACGCTGTGGAGCCAGGCGGAGCCCGAGCAGATCTCGTGGCCGCTGAACGTGGACGTCACGTCGCCGAAGGTGAAGCCGTGCGCGGCGACGCGCTTGGCGGTGGTGGCGTTGAGCAGGTCGGCGGCGCCGTTGATGGCGGACCGCTCGGTCTCGGACAGCCCTGCGAGGCAGGAGCCGCCGAGCTTGTAGAAGCGGGGGTAGCCGAGGACCACCACATGGGCGGACGGGGCCCTCGAACTGATCGCCGAGTACACCTGGTCGAGCTTGCCGGGGAGCGTCGAAGTGACGTACGCCCGGGCTTCGTTGACGCGGTTGACGCAGGTGGACTCGGAGTAGAGGACGCAGGTCGTCATGACGTCGGCGAAGCCCGCGTCGTTGCCTCCGATGCTGATGGAGACGAGGCCGGTGCCCGAGCCGAGGGACCCGAGCTGGCCTGCGAGCACATCGCCCGTGCGGGCGCCCGAGCACGCGGCGAAGCTGAAGCTGGAGGGCGAGTGGGCCGCGGCCCACAGCGCCGGATACGCCTTGGTGGAGCGCTTGCAGTCGCCGCTGCCACTGTCGTAGCTGCCGGCTCCGACTCCTGAGGAGTAGGAGTCGCCGAGGGCGACGTACCCGGTGGCGGCGGCCGCCGAGCTGTCCGAGGCCTGAGCGGCGGTCGCCCCGGTGAGGGCGGCCGTCGCCGCGAAGAGGAACGAGGTCACGTATGCCGCAAGTCGGAAACGTCTCATGGAACCTCCCTTAGCAGGATCTCTGCAACATATGTGGTAGCACGCCACAGAGTTACCCGGAAGTACCAAGACCTGACATTCGCTCAACGTTCAATTGCAGGTGCATGTCAGGCTTGTGACATACCCTCAGTTCGCTTGAGCTACGCCCGTAGATACCGGAGTCTGCTGAACGGGCCGGGGAGCGGAAGACCTCACTCCAACGGTCCGTGTGCGCCACCCAGCGCACACCCCCCACTGACGCGCGCCCCGTTCGGGGCGCGCGCCGCCTATGAGGAGGACTCCCTCGTAATGGCACTCTCCAAAGCACTGGTGACCGCGGCCGCTTCCACCGCGGCGGCCGTCGGCCTGCTCGGCTCCCTCACCGCCCTGCCCGCCCAGGCCGCCACCCCGGCCGAGGGCAAGGTCCTGGCGGCCGGCTCCGCCGAGGCGGTGCGGGGCAGCTACATCGTCACGCTCAAGAAGCCCGCGCAGAGCACGGCGGGCCTCACGGCCGCCTCCGCCGACGGCAAGGGCCTGATATCCGCCTACGGCGGCACGGTGCAGAAGACGTTCCGCACCGCCCTCAACGGCTATGCCGTGCGAGGGCTTTCGGCCACCGAGGCCGGCAGACTCGCGGCCGACCCGGCCGTGGCGTCCGTCGAACAGAACCAGCGCGTGCACGTGGACGCCACCCAGACCAGCGCCCCGTGGGGCCTGGACCGGATCGACCAGAGCGCCCTGCCGCTCTCCGGCACGTACACCTACCCGGACACCGCCGGCAGCGGAGTGACGGCCTACGTCATCGACACCGGCGTACGGATCACGCACTCCCAGCTCAGCGGCCGCGCCTCGAACGGCTACGACGCGGTCGACGGGGACTCCGTCGCACAGGACGGCAACGGCCACGGCACCCACGTGGCCACCACCATCGCGGGCACCACCTACGGCGTCGCCAAGAAGGCGAAGATCGTGGCGGTGCGCGTGCTCGACGACAGCGGATCGGGCACGACCGCGGGCGTCATCGCGGGCATCGACTGGGTCACGAACAACCACAGCGGCCCGTCCGTGGCGAACCTGTCGCTCGGCGGCGGCACGAGCACCGCGCTCGACACCGCCGTGCGCAACTCCATCTCCAGCGGCGTCACGTACGCGATCGCGGCCGGCAACTCCGGTGCGAACGCGTCCACCTCGTCGCCCGCCCGGGTCACCCAGGCCATCACCGTCGGCGCCACGAGCAACACCGACGCGAAGGCCAGCTGGTCCAACTACGGCTCCGTACTGGACCTGTTCGCCCCGGGCGTCTCGATCACCGCGGGCTGGAACACCAGCGACTCCGCGACCAACACGATCTCGGGCACGTCGATGGCCACCCCGCACGTCGCGGGCGCGGCCGCCGTCTATCTGGCGGGCCACACCTCCGCCACGCCCGCCCAGGTCGCCACGGCCCTGGTGAACGGGGCCACCTCCGGCGTCGTCACCAGCCCCGGCAGCGGCTCGCCGAACAAGCTCCTGAAGCTCGTCCCGTAGCCGAGGCCGTCACCGACAGCACGAACGATACGGGCGATGCGGGTGAAACAGATGGTGACTGACCGTCAACTCGCATAGCGGTCAACGGAGTTCCCCGGGTGCATCCGACGCATCCGGGGAACTCTTCGCATACCCTCCGCATCTTGACGCACCCCCCACCGCTGCGCGACATTGAAGCCCGGCATCCGGCGCTTCGGGGGGAAACGTCGCCAATGCAGACCATCGGTATCAAGCCGTCGTCATCCGGCGGCTCAGGGGACGGCCCGGCGGACTCTTCGCCACCGGGCAGAGACGCGCCGTACCTGCTCGCGGGGGCAGGCGCCGTCGCGGCGGGCGCGGGCCTCGTCCTGGCGCTCTCGCACACGTCGTCACCCCTGCGCGGACCACTCGCACTCTTCTTCCTGCTCGCCGCGCCCGGCGCCGCCTTCGCGGCCGCCCTGCGCGGCCTCGACCCATGGGCCCGCACCCTCACCTCGGCCGCCGGCGCGGTCGCCGTGGTGATGCTGGTCGCCCAGGGCATGCTCGCCACGCACCGCTGGTCGGTGGACGGCGGAATCATCGCGGTGGGCGCCCTCAGCGCCCTCGCATTCCTGGCCCGACTGGCGGTCCGAAAATGGAGGAACAAAGTCCGCTAGAGGGACAGGAGTTCAGGTAAAGGACAGAACAACAAAAACGTGAGGCCTCGTTCCAGGTCTTGCCATACAGTCACAATCATCAATACCGTCGTACATCCACCCGCATCGGTCCATCACGCAATGCGATCTAGGGGAGGGCTCAAGATCGCGACGGTCCGGCGCGGGGCGCGGTAGGGGGGTGCCGTGCTCGGTGAGCCTCGATCTTTCCTGTCATGGGTCGCCGAGTCGCGTGCCGCGCGGCCGGTCCAACCAACCGGTGTGTATTGCCAGCTCACCCGGCCCGTACGGAGATCCGTTCCGGCCTGGCCATAGGTGAGAACCCCCCTTTCGAACCGGATATCCAGCCGGACCGCCCGGGGGCGGGCGGTCCACCGGACGAGAGGGACCAGACTCATGAGCAGTTCCGTTGTGCGCCCGGCGATCCCCGACGAGGGGACCGCACCGGCCCGAATACCCGCCCAGTACCGGGCGATCTCCACGCACCTGGCCATTGCGCCACGGGTGAGCGTGGTCATTCCCGCCATGAACGAGGCGGAGAATCTCCCGTACGTCTTCAAGACCCTGCCGGAATGGATCCACGAAGTGGTTCTGGTCGACGGGAATTCGACGGACGACACCGTGACAGTGGCCCGCGAACTGTGGCCGGAAGTCGTGGTCGTGCCGCAGCGCGGCAAGGGCAAGGGGGATGCCCTGATCACCGGCTTCGAGGCGTGCTCGGGCGACATCATCGTGATGGTCGACGCGGACGGCTCCGCCGACGGCCAGGAGATCGTCAGCTATGTGTCGGCGCTCGTCTCCGGCGCCGACTTCGCCAAGGGCTCCCGGTTCGCCAACGGCGGCGGCACGGACGACATGACACCGATCCGCAAGCTCGGCAACTGGGCGCTGTGCTCGGCCGTGAACGCCAAGTTCGGCGCCCGCTACACCGACCTCTGCTACGGCTACAACGCGTTCTGGCGGCACTGCCTCGACGAGATCGACCTCGACTGCACCGGCTTCGAGGTCGAGACGCTGATGAACATCCGGGTCGTCAAGGCGGGTCTGAAGGTCCAGGAGATCCCCAGCCACGAGTACCTGCGCATCCACGGCGCGAGCAACCTGCGGGCCGTGCGCGACGGGATCCGGGTCCTGAAGGTCATCCTCAAGGAGCGCTCGAACCGCCGGGCGATGCGCACCAGGACGGCCGCCGCCAGGCTCGACGCGGCACGGGGAGACGGATCTTGACGGAGCGTCAGAGCGCGCGGATGACGGCGTCCGTCGTCATCTGCGTGTACACCGAGGACCGCTGGAGCGACATCCTCGCCGCCGTCGACTCCGTGCGCGCCCAGTCGTACCCGGCCGTGGAGACCCTGCTCGTCGTCGACCACAACCCGGCGCTGCTGGAGCGGCTGGCCAAGGAGTACAAGGAGGCGGCCGGCGTCCGGGTCCTCGCCAACGCGGGGCCGCGCGGCCTGTCCGCGGGGCGGAACACCGGGATCGCCGCGTCGGACGCCGAGATCATCGCGTTCCTGGACGACGACGCCGTCGCCGAGCGGGACTGGCTGCGGCACTTCGTGGCCGGGTACGCCGACCCGAAGGTGATGGCGGTCGGCGGGCGCACCGAACCCGTCTGGGCCTCCGGGCGCCGGCCCGTCTGGTTCCCCGAGGAGTTCGACTGGGTGGTGGGATGCACGTACAAGGGGCTGCCGCCCGGCCGGGTGCAGGTGCGCAACGTACTGGGCGGCAACGCGTCGTTCCGGCGCACCGCCTTCGACGCGGCGGGCGGCTTCGCCACCGGGATCGGCCGGGACGGCGACAAGCGCCCGCTCGGCTGCGAGGAGACGGAGCTGTGCATCCGCCTGTCCCGCGCAAGACCGGACGCGGTGCTCCTGATCGACGACCGCTCGGTGATCCACCACCGGGTCCCGGCAGGGCGCGAGCAGTTCGCCTACTTCCGCACCCGGACGTACGCGGAAGGCCTGTCGAAGGCCCTGGTGGCCCGAAGCGTGGGCGCCGGCAAGGGGCTGGAGAGCGAGCGGGCCTACACGAGCCGGGTGCTGCCCGCCGGGGTGGCCAGGGGCGTGCGGGACTTCGTGCTCGGCAGGCCGGGCGGCGCGGGGCGGGCCGGGGCGATCGTGGCCGGAGTGGCGACGGCGGCCGGCGGGTACGTCCTCGGGAGTCTCCGGGCGCGGCGCGGCGGCTCCGGGTTCTCGGGGTTCCGCGTCGCGGAGATCGACCGGAGCGGCGAGGGGGAAGCGGGGGCGGCGGCATGAGCGCGCGGACCCGGACGTCCGACGGGGCGCCCGTACCGATCCTGATGTACCACGCGGTGGCGCACGAGCCGAGCGAGGCGACGCGCCGGCTGTCGGTGTCGCCCGAGCAGTTCGCCGAGCAGATGGAGATCCTCGCGGACCACCGCTGCACTCCCCTGTCCACGGCCGAGCTGGCCGGGATCTGGCGGGGCGGCGGCCGGGTGCTGCCCGACCGGCCCGTCCTGATCACGTTCGACGACGGCTACGAGGGCGTGCACCGGCACGCCCTGCCCGTGCTCGCCAAGCACGGCTTCGCGTCCGCCCTGTTCGTCTCGACGGGGTGGCTGCGCGGTCCCTACGACACCGGGCGCGGGCTCGACACGATGCTCGACTGGGACCAGGTGCGGGCGCTCGCCGCGCAGGGCATGGAGATCGGCGGGCACAGCCACACGCACCCCCAGCTCGACCAGCTCGACGACGAGGACCTCGCGTTCGAGCTGCGCCTGTGCCGGGAGATCGTGGCGGGGGAGCTCGGGTCGACGCCCGTCTCCTTCGCGTACCCGTACGGTCACTCCGACCGGCGGGTGCGGCGGGCGGTGCGCGCGGCCGGGTTCGCCCAGTCGCTCGCCGTCGGCAACGGTCTCGCCCGGCGCCGGCAGGGCCCGTACGCGCTGCAGCGGGTCACCGTGCGCCGCTCCACCGACGCGACCGAGTTCGAGCGGCTCGTGGAGGGCCGCGCGATCGGCCGCACCTACGCCAGGGACCGTGCCCTGACCAAGGGGTACGCCGTGGTCCGCAGAGCCCGACAGGCCCGCCGGAAGGCAACCCGTACCCGTGTCTGACACGACGACGACCACCCAGGCCGCACCCGCTTCGACCACGGCCGGTCCGCAGGCGCCGCCCGGCCGCAGACTCAGGCTGCCCGGCATGGGCCGCGGCCGGAAGGGCAAGACAGACGGCATGGGGTCGGGGGGCGGGAACCAGCTGTTCCGCAACGCCTATGCGCTGATGCTGAACACCGGCATCTCCGGCGTGCTCGGCGTCGGCTTCTGGCTGGCCGCCGCGCACTACTACACCGCGGACGCGGTCGGGCAGGGCTCGGCGGCCATCGCGGCGATGAAGTTCCTCGCGGGACTCACCGCCGTGACGCTGACCGGCGCCCTGGCCCGCTTCATCCCGGTCGCCGGACGCGCCACCGGACGGTTCATCTTCCGTACGTACGCGGGGAGTTCGGCGGCCGTCGCGTTCGCCGCGCTGATCTTCCTGCTCACGCTCGACGTGTGGGGACCCTCGTACAGATTCCTGCACGGGCCGGTCAACGGACTCGGGTTCATCGCGGCCGTCGTCGCCTGGTCGCTGCTCACGCTCCAGGACGGCGTCCTGACGGGGCTGCGCAGCGCGCTGTGGGTGCCGGTCGGGAACACGGTGTTCTCGCTGGTCAAGCTGGGGCTCCTGGTCGCGTTCGCGACGGCGCTCGCGACGACCGGGGTGTTCGTGTCCTGGGTCGTCGCCATCGCGTTCTCGGTGGTGCCGCTGGGCTGGCTCGTGTTCCGGCGGCTGGTGCCCCGGCACGTCGAGGCGACCGACGGCAAGGCGGATCCGCCGACGCTGCGGGAGATGGGCCGCTTCCTCGCGGGCGACTACACGGGCTCGCTGTTCTCGCTGGCCGTCGTGTACCTGGTGCCGGTGATCATCGCCTCCCAGGTGAGCTCCGCCGACAACGCGTACTTCTACATCACCACCACCATCGGCGGCACGGTCAACCTGCTGGCCATCAACATGGGTGCCTCGCTGACCGTGGAGGGCTCGCACGACCCGGCGCAGCTCGCCGCCAACACCCGGGCCGCGCTGCGCCGGATGGCCCGCATCATGATCCCGGTCTGCGGGCTGCTCTTCCTCCTCGCCCCGTACGTGCTGCACGTCTTCGGCGCGGACTACTCGGCGGCGGCGACACCGCTGTTGCGCTGGTTCGCGGTGGGCGCGGCGCTGCGCGTGGTCATGGAGACGTACTTCGCGGTGCTGCGCGCGCAGAGCCGGACGGCCGGACTCGCCTGGTTGCAGGGCCTGTTGTGCGTGCTGGTGCTCGGTCTGACGCTGCTCCTGCTGCCCCGGATGGGGCTGACGGGGGCGGGGGTCGCGGAGATCTCCTCGCTCGCCGTGATCGTGCTGATCGCGGCGCCGAAGCTGTGGCGCGTGGTGCGCACCGCTCCCCCGGTCCCGGCCGCCGCCGAGGGCGCGGCTCCCGACGGGGACCTGGCCGACCTGGGCACGCCGAAGCCGGCCGTGAGCACCAAGGAGTCGCACCCGAAGTGGGCGCTGCGCGACGCGATGGACTCGGACACGCTGCATCTCGCGGTGCAGCTCAACCTGGACCACCAGGAGCGGCGCCCGGACGTCCGGCCGGGCCCGGTCACCCCGCCGCGCGGCACGCCCGTCGACCACCGCCCGACGTGGGCCCTCAAGTCGCCCCTGCCCGGGCAGCGTCCGGCACCGGCCGGCGAGTCGGAGGCGTCGGCCTCGCAGGCGTCCAGCGGACGCCACACGGAGGGCGGTTCCGCCGCCCCGGAGCGGTCCGTCCCCGCGGCCTCCGCGACGGCCCCGCCGCCCCTTCGCCCCACCGCCGACGACTCCTCGGCGGACCCCGCGGAGAGCGGTGTCGACGCGCCGTGGAGCACCGAACCCCCGGCCGCCGACCCGGCCGCCGAGGAACCGGAGCACACTCCGCCGTCCGACGGCCCGGCCGAGCCCCGGCGCGCCCGGCTGACGCCGTCGGTCGTCGTCCTGGCGCTGCTCCTCGTCGCGGCCCTCGGCCTGTACTGGGGCCCGGTCCTCGGGATGAGCGACGCGGACCTGGAGGACATGGGCGGGCTCGGCCTGATCTCGGTCCTGTCGCCGGTGACGCTGCTCGGCGGCGCGCTCCTCATCGGGGTGTTCGCCTCGCTGCTCTGGCTCGAACGCCCGCACAAGCGGCTGCTGCTGCTCACCCTGCTGGCGACGGTCGTGTCCCTGCACGCGCTGCCCGCGGTCATCGAGGCGGAGCCGCGGTTCGCGACGGCCTGGCAGCACCTGGGCTTCATGGACTACATCGACCGCACCGGCTCGGCGGTGCCCGATCTCGACGCCCGCTGGAGCTGGCCCGGCTTCTTCGCCGCGGCCGCGTTCCTCGCCAAGGCGTGCGGGGTGGACGACCTCACCGAGGTCATCCGCTGGTGGCCGATGGCCGTCCAACTCCTCTATCTGGCACCGATGTTCCTGCTGCTGCGGTCGGTGCGGGCGAGCTGGCGGGCCAAGTGGACCGGTCTGTGGATCTTCGTCCTGAGCGGTTGGGTGGGCCAGGACTACTTCTCGCCGCAGGGCTTCACGTACCTCCTCTATCTGGTGTTCGTGGCGATCCTGCTGGTGTGGTTCCGGGCGCCGCGCGTGCTGTGGGCTAAGCGGCGGCCGGGCGAGACGGAGGTCGAACCGGCCGACCGCCGCCAGCGTGCGGTGCTGCTCGTCGTGCTGATCGCCCTGTTCGCGGCGACGGTCCCGGCGCACCAGCTCACGCCGTTCGTGATGCTGGGCGTGCTCGCGGTCCTGGTCCTCGTCGGCCGGTCCGAACTGCGCGGCCTGCCGCTGCTGTTCGGGGTGATCGTCGTGGTCTGGCTCGGCTTCCTCGCCGAGCCGTACTGGTCGGGCCACTTCAACGACCTGTTCGGCGGCGTCGGCGGGGTCGGCGGCAACGTCACGTCGTCGGTCTCCGGCCGTATCCAGGACGGCAGTTCGACCCACAAGCTCGTGCTGTACGTGCGGGTGCTGCTCGCGGGTGGCGTCATGGCGTTCGCCTGCTACGGCTGGTGGCGCCGGCGCGACTGGAAGTACCGCGAGCGCTCGCTGGTCGTCCTGACCTTCGTGCCGTTCCTCGGCTTCGGCATGCAGTCGTACGGCGGCGAGATGGCGCTGCGCGTCTTCATGTTCGCCCTGCCGGGCGCCGCGCTGCTGGCCGGTCTCGCCCTGTTCCCGCGCACCGGCGCCACATCGAAGGAACGCGACAAGGACCGGATCAGTCTGGCTCCGCTGGCCGCGCTCATGGCCGGGCTGCTCCTCATGGGCGGCTTCCTGGTGGCCCGCTGGGGCAACGAGCCGTTCGAGCGGATCCGGCCCGGCGAGGTCGCGGCGATGGACTACGTCTACGCCCACGACAAGCCGACCGTGCGGCTGCTGTGGATGAGCAACGACACCGTCAACAACGTCACGCCCGCGATGCCGTGGGGCACCCGTGACATGGAGAAGGTCCAGTACGTGCCGACGCTGGCGCCGGTCGACCCGGTCCTCGTCGGGGGTCTCGTCAAGGCGCTCAAGGACGCGGGACCGAACTCGTACCTGATGATCAACAAGAGTCAGGTCGTGTACCTCCAGCTCGACGTCGGCTACTCGAAGACGTGGGAGACCCGCCTGTTCGAGAACCTGGACCGGCGCACCGAGCTGAAGAAGGTCTACGTCAACGACGACGTCACCATGTACCAGCTGCGCAAGGAACCGGCCGGCGCGGTGCAGAAGGCCGATCCGGGGCCGATCGGGCCGCAGATCACCTGGACTCCGTGGTCGGTGGTGGGCGCCCTCGCGGCGGTCGCGCTGATCCTGCTGCTCACGGCGCGCGAGGTGGTCCGGGTCGCGGTCCGGCCGAGCGTGCGTCAGCTCCGGTGGCTGCAGTCCACGTTCTGGTTCTCGCTGCCGCTGCTCGCGGTGGTCGTCGCGTCGCTGATCCAGCGGTTCATCACGATGGGCCTGAACTGAGGCTCCCGCGGGGTGCGGGCGACTGCCGCACCCCGGCGGGGCTACCGCTTCAGCCACTTCACCTCGTACCCCTGCATCTCGAACCGCTTGCCGTCCACCTTGGCGCTGATGGCGCGGTTCAGGGTGTTCACGACGACCACCGCCTTGTCGTCCGCGAGCACCCGCACGTTCGGCACGTCGTCCTTGGCGACCGGCACGCTCTCGTACGTCGTCCCCGGCCCGAACTCCTCGTTGAACCGGGACACCAGGTCGTACATCGGCAGCCGCGTCCCGCCGGACGCCCGGTCCGTGGGCCGCCACAGGCAGCCGGCGCACGAGGCGCCCTTCTCGTCCTCGGGGTTCCAGTAGAACCCGGACGTGGCGCCGCCCCTGGCCATCGCGATCATCCCGGCGGCCTGTACGGCGACCCGGTGCGGCTCGCTCCAGCCCTGCCGCTCGTCCTTGCTGTCGGCGGGCTCCACGTAGTACTCGGCCCACCACAGCGGCAGGTCGCCGGTCTGCCGCTCGATCCACCTGCTGACGGCGGTGAACTTGTCGGTGGCGGCGAACTCGTCGGGCAGCATCTCGTCGTCGTTCGTGTAACTGGAGCCGTCGACGACGACGAAGTCGGCCCCCGCCTTGTTCTCGTTCCAGTACGTGAAGGCGTCGACGATCCGCTGGTCCATGCGGCCCCAGGCGCCCTTGACCACGTCCGACGCGCCGTCGGTCTGCTTCGGGTCGAGGCTGTCCATGACCAGGTAGGGGCCGCCGACCATGATGTCCTTGTCGACCTTCTTCAGCGCCTTGTGGACGAGGTTGTACAGCTTCGTGTAGCCCTCGTAGTCCCAGCGGCCCTCGCCGTCGTTCCAGAAGCCCTTGAACTCGTTCCAGACGATGAAGTGGCGGACGTACGGGTAGCGCTTGGCGACGGTCGCGGCGAGGTTCGCGTAGTCCTGGAAGTGCTCGGGGTCGGGGGCCTTCTCCAGGTTGGGCTGGCTCCAGTTCGTGTTGTCGACGCCCGCCTTGCCGCCCTTCATCCAGTCCGGCGCGCAGCACAGGGTGATCACCGGGGTGCCGCCGGACGCGCGGATGAAGTCGACGCGGCGGTCCAGCGCGTCGAAGTCGTAACGCCCCTTCACCGGCTCGGGGTTGTCCGCGCCCCAGCCCATGATCGCCTGGTTCTGCGGCATCGGCCGCTCGCCGATCAGCTTCTCCGCGCGCTCGACCGCGGCGTCGGCCCCCTCGTCGGCGGAGTGCTGGGTGTGGGTGAACCCCCACCCGACCGACGGCCCCTGCTGATCGGGGGGCTCGCCGGGTTGGCCGTGGACCTTGTCACCGTCGCGCGTGGTGCCCGCGGTGCTGCCCTTGTTGTCAGGAAGGGTGCTGATCACCGTCAGCACCAGGGCCAGAGCGGCCACCCCCACGCCGAGCAGTGCGGTGAGCCGCCACCGCCGTGCCCCCGAATTCCACCCATGACGTCCCATCAAGGACAAGGGTAACCAGGGCAGTTGGCGGAGGGACATACTCCGTTGCCACAGGCTCGTAACGAGGTTCGATACGTACGTCGTGCCGAGGTACCGGTGTGACGCGCTGCGGAAATCCCGTGCGGGCGGCCCTTTGGTGGCGGATCATGGCGGCATGTCTGCCAACCCGTTCGACGCGCTGCCGGTCCGGCTCGGGGTCGACGACAGCGATTCGCCCGCCGATGTCGTCGACGCGCTGTTCCTCGGCCGCTTCGCCACGGGCGAGCAGCCGCACTCGCACGCGGTGAACATCGACCGGGTCAGGTCCGGGGCGACGCTGTTGCCGCCGGACGCCCGGGTGCTGCGCTCCGCGCGCGACGACGACCGCAGCGCGACGCTCGCCGAGGGCGACGGCTGGACGCTGCTGGTCTCCCGGTGGAACAGGGGCGCCGACGTCACGGTGACGGCGACCACGGCCGAGCTGGCCGAGAAGGTGCTGAAGCTCGCCACGGACGGCGCCGCCGACGAGCCCGAGCCGCAGCCGGACAACGTGACGATGGGCTTCTGGTACGTCTCGCCGCGGCGCGGCCCGCACCGCACGACGCGGCAGATCTCGGCCGGTACGTGGGAGGAGGTGCGGGCCAACTACACGGAGCCGGTGGCCGGGGCGATGGACGGCCTCATGAAGACCCGCCCCGAGGACATCGCGGGCCGGCTGCTGCTCCTGCACGGGCCGCCGGGCACCGGCAAGACGTCCGCGCTGCGCACGCTGGCCCGGTCCTGGCGCGACTGGTGCCAGGTCGACTGCGTCCTCGACCCCGAGCGGCTGTTCTCCGACGTCGGCTATCTGATGGACATCGCGATCGGCGAGGACGACGGCACGGCGAAGGGCCGCTGGCGGCTGCTGCTCCTGGAGGACTGCGACGAGCTGATCCGCGGCGAGGCGAAGCACACGGCGGGTCAGGCGCTCTCGCGCCTGCTCAATCTGACCGACGGCCTGCTCGGTCAGGGCAGGAACGTGCTGGTGGGCGTCACCACGAACGAGGACCTGGAGCGTCTCCACCCGGCCGTGGTCCGCCCCGGCCGCTGCCTCGCCCGGATCGAGGTGGGCCCGCTGACCCGTCGGGAGTCGGTGGCGTGGCTGGGCTCGGAGGAAGGGGTGGGGCGGGACGGGGCGACGCTGGCGGAGCTCTACGCGTTGCGCCGCGGGATCTCACCGACGTCGGTCCCGGACCCCCGCGGCGGTGCGGACGCGGGTCTCTACCTGTAGACGTCCGTCCCATTGCCGACCGCGCCCCGGGGGGCATCTCGCGCAGTTCCCCGCGCCCCTGAAAAACCGACTTCGACTGCGGGTC
>NZ_JASERH010000052.1:0-61043 GCF_030766975.1 Streptomyces sp. KL116D
CGTGACGAGGACGGCGAGGGCGGTGGCCGCCCGAAGCGTCCCTCCGTCGCCGTGTTCCAGGCGCCCGTCTTCACCGAGCCGATGTTCCAGACCCCGGAGCGCGCCGCCGCGGCGGCCGCCGCCGAGGCCGCCGAGGAGCAGCAGCCCGAGCCCGAGCAGGCACCGGTCGCCGCCGCCCCGGCCGCCGTGGAGGAGGAGCAGACGCCGCGCCGTCGCCGCCGCCGTCGCGCCGCGGACGAGCAGCCGGCCGCCGAGCAGCCCGTGGCCGAGCCGGAGCCGGCGGTCGAGGCGGAGCCCGAGGCCGACGCCGAGGACCACGACGACCACGAGGACCACGACGAGCACGGGGACCGGCCCACGCGCCGCCGTCGCCGGGGCGGCCGTCGCCGTCGTCGCGGCGAGTCCGCCGACGCCGAGCACGACGCCGACACCGAGCCGGGCGCTTCCGACGAGGGCGCCGAGGACGCCGAGGGCGCCGAGGGCCACGAGGACGCCGAGGAGACCGACGAGGCGGACGAGCAGGCCGACGAGCGCGACGACCACGGCGCGTCCGGGTCGAGCAGCAGCCGCCGTCGCCGTCGTCGCCGCCGCCGTGCCGGTGACTCGGGCACCGAGGGCGAGTCGTCCTCGGACGACCCGGAGCGGACCGTCGTCAAGGTCCGCGAGCCGCGCAAGAAGGAAGAGAAGTCCACCTCTTCGGACGAGGTGCAGTCCATCAAGGGCTCCACGCGTCTGGAGGCCAAGAAGCAGCGCCGCCGCGAAGGCCGCGAGCAGGGCCGCCGCCGCGTCCCGATCATCACCGAGGCCGAGTTCCTGGCGCGCCGCGAGGCCGTCGAGCGCGTGATGGTGGTCCGCCAGAACGGCGAGCGCACCCAGATCGGCGTGCTCGAGGACAACATCCTCGTCGAGCACTACGTCAACAAGGAGCAGTCGACCTCGTACGTCGGCAACGTGTACCTGGGCAAGGTCCAGAACGTGCTGCCGTCGATGGAGGCCGCCTTCATCGACATCGGCAAGGGCCGCAACGCGGTGCTGTACGCCGGTGAGGTCAACTTCGAGGCGCTCGGCATGGCCAACGGGCCGCGCCGCATCGAGACCGCCCTCAAGTCCGGCCAGTCCGTGCTCGTCCAGGTCACCAAGGACCCGATCGGCCACAAGGGCGCCCGCCTGACCAGCCAGGTCTCGCTGCCCGGCCGCTACCTGGTCTACGTGCCCGAGGGCTCGATGACCGGCATCAGCCGCAAGCTCCCCGACACCGAGCGGGCGCGGCTGAAGACCATCCTCAAGAAGATCGTCCCCGAGGACGCGGGCGTCATCGTGCGCACCGCCGCCGAGGGCGCGAGCGAGGACGAGCTGCGCCGCGACGTCGAGCGTCTGCAGGCCCAGTGGGAGGACATCCAGAAGAAGTCCAAGCAGATCTCGACGTCGTCGCCGAGCCTGCTGTACGGCGAGCCGGACATGACCGTCCGCGTCGTGCGCGACATCTTCAACGAGGACTTCTCCAAGGTCGTCGTCAGCGGTGACGAGGCGTGGGACACCATCCACGGCTACGTCAACCACGTGGCGCCCGACCTGGCCGACCGCCTCTCCAAGTGGACGAGCGAGGTCGACGTCTTCGCGACGTACCGGATCGACGAGCAGCTGGCCAAGGCGCTCGACCGCAAGGTGTGGCTGCCGTCCGGCGGCTCCCTGGTGATCGACAAGACCGAAGCCATGATCGTCGTCGACGTCAACACCGGTAAGTTCACCGGCCAGGGCGGCAACCTCGAAGAGACCGTGACCAGGAACAACCTGGAGGCGGCCGAGGAGATCGTGCGCCAGCTGCGGCTGCGCGACCTGGGCGGCATCGTCGTCATCGACTTCATCGACATGGTCCTGGAGTCCAACCGGGACCTGGTCCTGCGCCGTCTCCTGGAGTGCCTGGGCCGGGACCGGACCAAGCACCAGGTCGCCGAGGTCACCTCGCTCGGCCTGGTCCAGATGACGCGCAAGCGCGTCGGCCAGGGCCTGCTGGAGTCGTTCTCCGAGACCTGCGTGCACTGCAACGGCCGGGGCGTCATCGTCCACATGGAGCAGCCCACTGCCAGCGGTGGCGGCGGCAAGCGCAAGAAGCGCGGCCGCGGTGGCAACGGTGCGGACCACACGCACGAGCACACCCACGAGGCCGTCGAGTCGGCCGAGGCGGTCGAGACCGAGGCCGAGGTCGCCGCGGAGGTCGCCGCCCCCGTGGCGCTGGCCGAGCCCGAGTTCGTGCCCGACGAGGAGCTGTACTCCAGCCCCGCCGAGGCGGAGGCCGCGGCCGGTGGCCGTGGTGGCCGCTCGCGCCGCCGTGCCACGCGCCGTGCGTCGGCCCCGGCCGGTGCGCCGAAGGCGGAGAAGCCGGAGAAGCCGGAGCAGACGGAGAAGGCCCAGAAGGCCGTGCAGGCGGAGGAGCCGGTGGCGGCCCCCGAGCCCGAGCCGGTCGTCGAGGCGCCGCAGCAGGCTGAGCCCGCCCAGCCCGTGCAGGAGGAGGTTGCCGAGGCGCCCGCGCCGCGCACCCGCCGCCGTGCCACGCGCAAGGCGAGCGCTCCTGCCGGTTCCCCGAAGGCGTCCGCCGAGGAGGCCGCCACGGTGACGGTCACGGAGCCGGTGAAGGCCGAGGAGCCGGAGCCCGTCGTGGCCGAGGAGCCGAAGGCCGACGAGGCGAAGCCGGTGGAGACCGAGGCCGCGGCCCCGGCCCGCCCGCGCCGCCGCGCCGTCCGCAAGGCCACCGCCCCGACCGCGACCGAGGAGCCGGCCGTCGTGGTCGTCCCCGCGGCCTCAGATGAGGGCGCCGAGGGCGCGGAGAGCGCCGCCGAGGCCCCCGAGGCCGATGAGGCGCCCGCCGCCAAGAAGACGGCCCGTAAGACGGCCAAGAAGGCGACGGCGAAGAAGGCGGCCACCAAGAAGACCGCGGCCAAGAAGACGGCCGCGAAGAAGACGACGGCCAAGAAGGCGGCGAAGACCACCGCCAAGAAGACGACCGCGAAGAAGACCGCGGCGGCCGAGCAGCAGGCGCTGCCGTCCGTCTCGGCCGCGGCCGACGAGGCCTGAGCCACCGCCCGGGAGACCGGGTCCGCGGGCGCCCCGCACAGCATTCGCTGTGCGGGGCGCCCGCGTATATCCGGGCATACGGGGCCGATGTGGTCTCCGGGGGCACCTGAAGTGACACCTGACTCTCCGTGCGCGCTGAACTACCTGTAAAACTCATGGAATAGTTCGGGTGAATGCAGGGGCGCGCGTTGGGGAGACGGGCGTCCGTGCCAGGGGAGGGGTGGACGATGGCGCACATGCGTCTCAGAGGCACGGGCCGGCACCGTGCGGCGAAGCCGGTGAAGAGCGGACGGCAGGCGGTGGCGCTGGCCACCGTGCTCTCCGCGGCCGGAGTGCAGGCGGGGGTCTCCGCGGGCACCGCGTCGGCCGACGAGGCGAGGGTCTGGACCGAGGGGCCGATCTTCAACGACCCCAAGGGCAGTGTGGACGCCCAGTACGCGATCCGCACGCGGCTGCTGGAGCTGACGAACGCGGCCCTGCCCGGCTCGTACATCAAGGTCGCCGTCTACCACGTGTGGGAGACCTCGGTCTCCGACGCGCTCGTGGCGGCCAAGAACCGCGGCGTGAACGTGCAGATCGTGCTCGACTCCTCCAGCCTCAAGGACCGGCCCACCAACCCCGTCTACGAGCAGCTGAAGGCCGCCCTGGGCACCAGCAGGACCGCGCAGTCCTTCGTGACGCTGTGCCCGACCGACAAGTCGTGCCTGGGCGACCCCAAGTTCGGCAAGTCGATCATGCACAACAAGTTCTGGCTGTTCTCGGCCGTCGAGGGCGCCACGAACATCGTCGTGCAGACGACGTCGAACTCGACGCCGTCCGCGAGCACGAAGTTCTACAACGACGCGCTCCAGCTGCCCAACAACCGGGTGCTCTACGGGGCGTACGCGGACTACTTCGACGACATGGTCGTCCACGACTGGGCGAACTGGGACTACCGCACCGTCAGCAACGGCCGCTACAAGGCGTACTTCTTCCCGCGGGCCGGCACCACGAACTCCACGGACACGCTGTACTCGGTCCTCAACAACGTCTCCTGCTCGTACAAGGACGCGGCGACCGGCGCCACGAAGAAGACGGTCGTGCGGGCCGCGATCTTCCAGATCACCCGGCAGGCCATCGCCGACAAGCTGGTGTCGCTGAAGAAGGCCGGCTGCACGGTCCAGATCGAGTACGCCACGGCCGACAGCGGTACGTGGAAGTCGATGCACGTCACGGGCGCCCCGCCGGTGCGCTGCTACAACGACGACCGGGACCCGCTGAACCCCGCCGCCAAGCTCGCGACGCCGTACATCATCCACACCAAGTACGTGGCGATCGACGGCATGTACGACGGCGCGCGCAACAAGATCACGTTCACCGGGTCGCAGAACGCGTCGGGTCCCGCCCTGCGCGAGAACGACGAGGCCTACGTCAAGATCGACGACGACTCCGTGCACGACACGTACGTGCAGCACTTCAACAAGGTGTGGGGCGTCGCGTACCCCGGCGCGTCGGACAGCACGAACCTCTGCAAGGGCGTCAAGGTCCTGCCGCAGGACGGTGAGGTCAAGACCACCTGAGGGGCCGGTTTGACCCTTCTGAGGGGCGACCCGTAACCTTGACCGTCGGCGTGTCCATCGACGCGCCTCACTCCCGTAAACCTTTCTTCCTCCCGAGTCCGGGGTTCCCCAGGTTCCACGGATTCGGGAGAGGCCGCCTCGTGCGGCTGGACTGCGGGAGTTCCGTTCCGAGCGAGAGAGAGATCCGCGTGTACGCCATCGTGCGCAGCGGTGGTCGCCAGCACAAGGTTGCTGTCGACGACATCGTTGAGGTTGACAAGATTTCCACTGCCAAGGTTGGCGACACCGTAGAGCTCTCTACGCTGCTCGTTGTCGACGGCGACGCTGTGACCAGCGACCCGTGGGTCCTGGCCGGCATCAAGGTCACCGCCGAGGTCGTGGACCACCACAAGGGTGCCAAGATCGACATCCTTCGGTACAAGAACAAGACCGGCTACCGCCGTCGTCAGGGTCACCGTCAGCAGTACACGGCGATCAAGATCACCGGTATCCCCACGGCTGCGAAGTAAGGGACTGAGACAAGATGGCACACAAGAAGGGCGCATCGTCCACTCGGAACGGGCGCGATTCCAATGCTCAGCGGCTCGGTGTGAAGCGCTTCGGCGGTCAGACCGTGAACGCCGGTGAGATCCTGGTCCGCCAGCGCGGCACCCACTTCCACCCGGGCAACTCGGTCGGCCGCGGCAAGGACGACACGCTGTTCGCCCTCGCCGCCGGTGCGGTGGAGTTCGGTACCCACCGCGGCCGCAAGGTCGTGAACATCGTCCCGGTCGTCTGACCCGGACTTTCTCGCGAGGCGGACCTCACTTCCCGTGACGGGAAGCGGGTCCGCCTTTCGCGTGTTGAAGTAGAGACATTTCCGTTCGTTTCTGGAGGCACTGAACCATGACCACCTTCGTGGACCGCGTCGAGCTGCATGTCGCCGCGGGTAGCGGGGGCCACGGCTGTGCCTCCGTACACCGGGAGAAGTTCAAGCCGCTCGGTGGCCCGGACGGCGGCAACGGCGGCCGCGGCGGCGACGTCATCCTGGTCGTCGACCAGTCGGTGACCACGCTCCTCGACTACCACCACTCCCCGCACCGCAAGGCCACCAACGGTGCGCCGGGCGCGGGTGACAACCGCTCCGGCAAGGACGGCCAGGACCTGGTCCTGCCCGTCCCCGACGGCACGGTCGTCCTCGACAAGGCGGGCAACGTGCTGGCCGACCTGGTCGGTCAGGGCACTACCTTCATCGCCGCCCAGGGCGGCCGCGGCGGCCTCGGCAACGCGGCCCTCGCCTCGGCCCGCCGCAAGGCCCCCGGCTTCGCGCTGCTCGGCGTCCCCGGCGACCTGCGCGACGTGGTCCTGGAGCTGAAGACGGTCGCCGACGTGGCGCTCGTCGGCTACCCGAGCGCCGGCAAGTCCTCGCTGATCTCGGTGCTCTCCGCCGCCAAGCCGAAGATCGCCGACTACCCGTTCACGACACTGGTCCCGAACCTGGGCGTCGTCACCGCCGGCGCGACCGTCTACACCATCGCGGACGTGCCGGGACTGATCCCGGGCGCCAGCCAGGGCAAGGGCCTCGGCCTGGAGTTCCTGCGCCACGTCGAGCGGTGCAGCGTGCTCGTGCACGTGCTGGACACGGCGACCCTGGAGTCCGACCGCGACCCGGTGTCCGACCTGGACGTCATCGAGGCCGAGCTGAAGGAGTACGGCGCCGGCCTGGAGAACCGCCCGCGCCTCGTCGTCCTCAACAAGATCGACGTGCCCGACGGCCAGGACCTCGCCGACCTGGTCCGGCCCGACCTGGAGGAGCGCGGCTACCGCGTCTTCGAGGTCTCCGCCGTCGCCCACAAGGGCCTCAAGGAGCTGTCCTTCGCGCTCGCCGAGCTGGTCGGCGCCCACCGTGCCGCGCAGCCCAAGGAGGAGTCGACCCGCGTCGTCATCCGTCCGAAGGCCGTGGACGACGCCGGCTTCACCGTCGTGCGCGAGGAGGACGGCCTGTTCCGGGTGCGCGGCGACAAGCCGGAGCGCTGGGTGCGCCAGACCGACTTCAGCAACGACGAGGCCGTGGGTTACCTGGCCGACCGCCTCAACCGTCTCGGGGTGGAGGACGAACTGATGAAGGCCGGCGCCCGCAGCGGCGACGGCGTCGCGATCGGCCCCGAGGACAACGCGGTCGTCTTCGACTGGGAGCCCACCATGATGGCGGGCGCCGAGATGCTCGGCCGCCGTGGCGAGGACCACCGCATGGAGGCCCCGCGTCCGGCCGCTCAGCGCCGCCGCGACCGGCAGGCGGAGCGGGACGAGGCCCAGCAGGAGTACGACGACTTCGAACCGTTCTAGCCTCCGGCGCACGGGAAGTCTCCGCGGGCCGCACCTCTGGGTGCGGCCCGCTTTGTCGTGCCCGCGCTCGCTGTGCCCGTGCGCTGCCGTGAGGCGGGTGCGCCATGCACGAAGGGGCCCCCGGGACGCGTCCCGGGGGCCCCTTCAGGCGGGTGCTCGGTTATGCGGTGACCGAGTCCTCGGACTCCGGTGCGGCCTCGCCCTCGACGGCCTCGGCGACCTGCTCCTCGACCGAGTCCTCGCGCTGCGCGGGGATCTCCGTCTCGCCCCGCGCGGCCATCCGCACGCGGCGCTCGTCGGCCCGCTCGCACAGCGCGCGCACGGCGACGTTGAAGCGGTCCATGGACGGCGGGTCCGAGGGGCCCAGGAGGTGCTCCTTGAGCTCCAGACGCGCCTCGGCGTGGATGTCCTCGGTCTCGCCGCGAACGGCCGCGAGAAGGGCGGGTACGCCCTCTGCCTCCGGCGCCAGGATCGTCGCGGCGCTCACCGTCGGGAAGCCGGTGCGGAAGTCCGTCTCCGACAGGCCCGAGGTGTTGGCGACGGCGTACGGCTTCTCGCTGCTCAGCCAGTCGGAGACGACCGAGGAGACGTCGGAGACGAGGACGTCGGCCTGGTTGAAGCAGGTGAAGATCGCCGGGCGCGCCTCGGTCACGACGAGGTGCTCCCACTCGGGGAACGACGCCCAGTACGCCCGCTCCCACGCGGCGGTCGCCTCGGCCACGGCCGCGGCGCGGTCACCGTCGGGCTTGCCCTGCAGCAGCATCTTCTCCATCTCGTCCGCGCTGGTGCGGAACGACGTGGAGGTCAGCTCGTCGAGCGCGGCGGCGGCCCGGGTCAGCTCGGCGGCCGCCTCGGGGCCCGGGCGGGCGCCGGAGCGGTGGGTGTTGGCCTCGCGGATCATCGCCATGATGCGCTTGTTGGCCTCACCGGCGGCGGGGACCTGCGAACCGGTCATGGGGTGCGGCTTGTAGATCAGCCGCACCTTCTCGTCGGCGAGCAGGTGCCGCACGATGTTCTCGCCGGCCAGGATCACCGACGTGTTGCCCGGGTTGCCGTCCCAGCCCTCCCAGGTGGGGGCGTACAGGACGGTCGTGAAGTGTCCATCAGCGGCTCCGCCGCGGGCCTTGTCCTTCGTGGGGCCCGTGCCGACCGTGATCGGGGAGAGCTGCGGGCGGCCCACCTCGACGACGTCCTTGTCCTCGACGCCGACGTCGGCCAGCTGGTAGCGGTCGCGGGCCGCGGGGCCCGCCACCCACACCTCGTCGTACGCCTTCGCGTACGGGTTGCAGGACGACAGCTTGTCGGACTCGCCGTGGTTGATGAACGCGTGCTTGATCGTCGGGATGCGCAGCACCTGCGAGGTCTTCGCGGCGTTCGCCGGGTGCAGCATCATCTTCAGCGTCGAGTTCTCCAGGGAGAACATCGTGGCGACCTTCGGGAAGCAGATGATCGGCACGTCGGTCGCGTCGATCTTGTTCACCATGAAGCGCTCGCGCAGCACGATCAGCGGCTTGCCGTCCACGTCGGCGAGCGTGGAGAGCCACATGTTCGCCTGGTACGCGGACGTCGTGCCGCCGGAGAAGTACATGGCGACGGTCGGCTCGTACGCGGCCAGCCACTTGTCGAGCCACTCGATGACCTTCTGGTCGTTCAGCGCGCGCTTCCTGGGCAGCAGCCAGGTGCCCAGGTAGAGCGCGCCGCCCCCGAACAGGGCGATCGAGACGCCGAGACCGATGCCGCCCCAGTAGGCGTCGGTCGTCGCCGCCGTGATCACCAGGCCGACGGTGGCCGGGATCGAGAAGGTCAGCAGGCGGTGGCTGGCGCGGCGGGCCAGGATCCGCGGCGGGGCCGTGGACAGGCGCAGCGCCGAGGTGTCGATGTTGCGCGTGACGATCGGCAGCGTGCGGGTGCGGCGGACCAGGACCGCGGCCGCCTGGCAGGCGAAGTGCGCCCCGTAGACGGCGAGCAGCGCGATCAGGAGCGGCGCCTGCTCACCGAGCGGGTCGATGCCGTCGATGCGCAGCAGGCCGACCAGGATCAGCATGTCGCGCAGCAGCTGCCGCACGGTGACGTCGAAGCGGATCTTGCCGAGAAGCGACAGCAGGCCGGGCTGCTTGTACTGGAGATACGTGTCGAGAGCGAGACCGGCCGCGCTCGCTGCGACGAAGACCGGGACGTACGGGACGAGCGCGCTGACGAGCTGGGCCAC
The DNA here is from genome assembly GCF_030766975.1 of Streptomyces sp. KL116D. Taxonomy (NCBI): domain Bacteria; kingdom Bacillati; phylum Actinomycetota; class Actinomycetes; order Kitasatosporales; family Streptomycetaceae; genus Streptomyces; species Streptomyces sp. KL116D. Next base: position 9,166 of record NZ_JASERH010000052.1, read on the forward strand.
ATAGAGCGCGAACATCGCGAACAGCGCTGAGAGCTGCACGATGCGGCGCGAGGCAAGTCCGGCGGAGGGCACGGGCTGGGCTCCTGGCAGGGATAGGAGGGTGGGGGGACCCTTGGGGGGGATGGTCCACCTCGGTGAAAAGGCTGACCACTGACCGTATGACTTTCGGCGGTCCCGTAGCAATCCTCCGTGACATCAATCACCGGATAAAGGGGCAAAGGGTACGAACCAAAGTGACCAAGTTCCCGTCCGGACCGCCCGACGGTGTCCGCCCCTCGAAACCCCGGGGCGCACGGATGACCACGTCACGTAAATTGCCAGCCATGTCAAGGGCAAGGCAAGGCGTCGCGGACGCGCGCCGGATCGTGGTCAAGGTCGGATCGTCGTCGCTCACCACGGCCGCGGGGGGCCTGGACGCGGACCGGGTCGACGCGCTCGTGGACGTCCTGGCGAAGCACCGCTCCGGAGGAGAGAAGGAGATCGTCCTCGTCTCCTCCGGCGCCATCGCGGCCGGCCTCGCCCCACTCGGCCTGACCCGCCGCCCCAAGGACCTCGCCCGCCAGCAGGCCGCCGCGAGCGTCGGACAGGGACTGCTCGTCGCCCGCTACACCGCCTCCTTCGCCCGCTACGGCGTCCGCGTCGGCCAGGTCCTGCTCACCAGCGACGACATGGCCCGCCGCGCCCACCACCGCAACGCCTCGCGCACCCTCGACCAGCTCCTGGCCATGGGCGCCTTCCCGGTGGTCAACGAGAACGACACGGTCGCCACCGACGAGATCCGCTTCGGCGACAACGACCGGCTCGCCGCCCTCGTCGCCCACCTCGTCCACGCGGACCTGCTCGTCCTCCTCTCCGACGTCGACGGCCTCTACGACGGCGACCCCAGCAAGCCCGGCACCTCCCGCATCGCCGAGGTGCGCGGCCCCGCCGACATAGCGCACGTCAGGATCGGCTCCGCCGGGAAGGCGGGCGTCGGCACCGGCGGCATGGTCACCAAGGTGGAGGCCGCCTCGATCGCCGCGGCGGCCGGCATCCCCGTCGTGCTGACCAGCGCCAGCCACGCCGCCGACGCCCTCGCCGCCCGCGACACCGGCACGTACTTCCACCGCACCGGCCGGCGCAGCGCCGACCGCCTGCTCTGGCTGCAGCACGCCTCGACCCCGCAGGGCGCGATCACCCTCGACGACGGCGCCGTGCGCGCGGTCGTCGACGGGCGCAAGTCGCTGCTGCCGGCCGGCATCGCCGCCGTGGAGGGCGAATTCAGCGCGGGCGACCCGGTGGAACTGCGCGACGAGAGCGGCCGGGCGGTCGCCCGCGGCCTCGTCAACTTCGACGCCAAGGAGATCCCGCAGCTGATCGGCCGTTCAACACGGGAGCTCGCCCGCGACCTCGGTCCCGCCTACGAACGGGAAGTCGTACACAGGGACGACCTGGTCCTCCTGCGGGCTTGATCTGCCCCCGTCCGCCTTCGAAACGCCTGTGTAAACGGCCGAAAGCCTGCCACCCGCGGGGGACCTTCCCCAAAACCACCCCATGAAGCTCCGTGGCCTGCTCAACTCTTGATGCAGGGTGTTCACGCAGGGAAGTTCCGCACGACCATTGCGCAAAGGAGGCCGTCGTGAGACGAGCGCGCCCGGGGGCCGCACCCAAGGGGTCTCGAGGGTCTGCGGAGCGGGCGCTGACCAGCGTGGCCGCGGGGGACGCGTACGAGGAGGACTCCGCCGCCGACCCGGACACCGAGCGGACCACGGTGGCCGAAGAAGGCCCCCGCCTCTGGCACATCACGCTCAGCGTCTCCGGCGCCGAGGCGCCCCTGGCCGAAGTGCGCCGTGGCCTCGAACAGCTCGCCCACGACCATCCCTTTCTGCTCACCAGCCGCTACGCGGTCGACCACGCCGAGATCCGCTACTGGGAAGAGGCCCGGGACCTGCACGACGCGGCGGCGGTGGCCCTGCGCCTGTGGGGCGAGCACCGCCAGACGTCCCAGCTGCCGCCCTGGGAGATCGTCGGACTGGAAGTCATCGACCGCCAGACCTACCACCACCGGATCGCGGCGGGATACGGCCCGCTCCCGGCGACCCCGGTCGGCGTACACCCCTTCTAGGCAGCACCGACCCCCCGCAGCCGGAACCAAACGGGCCCGACCTCCTCCCAGCCCGTTTTCGGCCATGTCTCAGCACCCGGAATACGGTCTGGACGCCACCACGCCCCCCGTTACCCTGCGGGGCATGACGCCTTCGCTCAACCCGTACGACTCGATGACCCCGGTCACCCAGGCCGCCTACCGCGCCCGCGCCGCGGCCAACGACATCGCCTCCCTGCCGCGTGCGGAGAAGGACGACGCGCTCGCCGCGATGGCCGACGCCCTCGAAGTCCGTACGGCCGAGATCGTCGAGGCCAACGCCAAGGACATCGCCAAGGCCCGCGCCGCCGGCACCTCCGAGGCCATCATCGACCGGCTCACGCTCACCCCCGAGCGGGTCCGCGCCATCGCCTCCGACGTGCGCGACGTCATCGCCCTGCCCGACCCGGTCGGCACCGTCGTGCGCGGCAACACCCTCCCGAACGGCATCGACCTGCGCCAGGTCCGCGTCCCGCTCGGCGTCGTCGGCATCATCTACGAGGCCCGGCCGAACGTCACCGTGGACGCCGCCGCCCTCTGCCTGAAGTCCGGCAACGCGGTCCTCCTGCGCGGCAGTTCGTCGGCCTACGAGTCGAACACCGCGCTCGTCCGCGTGCTGCGCGACGCCGTCGGCGGCAGCGGCCTGCCCGCCGACGCCGTGCAGCTGGTGCCCGGCGAGGGCCGCGACGCGGTCACCGAGCTGATGCGCGCCCGTGGCCTGGTCGACGTGCTGATCCCGCGCGGCGGCGCCTCGCTCATCAAGAACGTCGTGGAGAACTCGATCGTCCCCGTCATCGAGACCGGCACCGGCAACTGCCACGTGTACGTCGACGCGGCCGCCGACATCGACATGGCGATCGACATCCTCGTCAACTCCAAGGCCCAGCGCCCCTCCGTCTGCAACGCCGCCGAGACCCTCCTCGTCCACCAGGACATCGCCGACGCGTTCGTGCCGCGCGCCCTCGACGCGCTCGCCGACGCCGGCGTCACCGTCCACGCGGACCCGCGGATCCTCGGCTACGCCGCGCAGTCGAAGGCCGAGGTCGTCGAGGCGACCCCGGACGACTGGGAGACCGAGTACCTCTCGTACGACATCGCGGCCGCCGTCGTCGACGACCTCGACAAGGCCGTCGAGCACATCCGCCTGTGGTCCTCCGGCCACACCGAGGCCATCGTCACCACCTCCCAGCAGGCGGCCCGCCGCTTCACCCAGCTCGTCGACTCCACGACCGTCGCCGTGAACGCCTCGACGCGCTTCACCGACGGCGGCCAGTTCGGATTCGGCGCCGAGATCGGCATCTCCACCCAGAAGCTGCACGCCCGTGGCCCCATGGGACTCCCGGAGCTGACGAGCACCAAGTACATCGTCACGGGCGACGGCCACACCCGTTAAGCAGCGTCTTGTGGGGTGAATTCCCTTACCGTCTGCCCAAATTGACCCCTCAGGTCTACTCTGGACGGGTGCCGGAGGACGTGGGGGGCACGCCGTTCCCGGACGGCTGGGAGCCCGACGACGACCACGACCGCGGGGGCTGGGACGAAGAGTTCGCCTCCGTGGTCTTCGACGAGGACTTCGTGAAGGCCGCCGAGGTCCATGAGCCCACCGCGGTCGAGCGCCTGCTCGCCGCGGCGCAGGCCCGTGCCGAGGCCCAGGAGGCCGAGGCCCGCAGGGCCCGGATACGCCGCGGCCCGGACGACGACTTCTACGACGACGACACGGACCCGGACGGTTTCGGCCGGGACGGCTCCGACGGGTTCGGCCACGCCTTCGACGACGTGGACGACCTCTACGAGGAGGAGCTGGAGCGGGACGGCAGGACGCGCGCGTACGCGGGCATGGTCCGCTGGCGCCGGCCCGTCGCCTGGGCGCTCGCCCTGCTCATGGGCATCGGCATGGTCGCCCTCGCCTTCACCGCCGTCTACCGCGGCGCCTCGGCCGGCCGCTCGGACCAGGTGCCGCCGCCCGCGACCACGGAACTGGAGAAGAACGTCCCGGGCCCGCCGTCCGCCTCCGCGGACTACTCACGGCCTGCGGTTTCCGCGGTCCCGCGCACCCCCTGACGGTTCGCGTGGGGCGCTGTCGGAAGTTGTCGTGCACCGAGGCGTTTACCCGGGGTGCCAGAGACCTACCCTGAAGGTATGGGCGGGCCAGGAGACCCACCGGAGGGGACACCGGAAGGCACCCCCGGCGGTGGTGGCGGGAGCGAGGACGAGTACCGATCCGTCGTGTTCGACGAGTCGTTCGTCCGGGCTGCCCGGCTCCAGGAGTTCTCCGCCCAGGAGCGGATCACCGACCACGCCCCGGCCGTCCGCCGCACGCCCACGCTGCGCCGCGGGCTGACCCGGCAGGCCGCCGTCCTCGTCGTCCTGATCGTGATCGCCTTCGGCACCGCGATCTACATGGGCGTGCGCAGCCCGTACCGCACGGCGCCCGTCGCCCGGCACACCGAACCGCTGCGGATGACCGTCATCCCGCTCGCCCCGGCCGGCAAGGTGCCCGGCTCCGACTCGGTCTCCGAGCTGTACGAGCACAGCCCCGCGGCCCGGTTCCGCACGGCCGCCGACGGCATACGCCTGCCGGCCGCCCGGCGCACCGCGCACTTCTCCGACGGCCAGGTCGTCACCGCCCTGACCACGGCCAAGGACTACCTCGTCGACTCCTCGCTCGACCCGGACGTGCTCACCGGCGGCGCCGTCCGCACCGTGCGCACGCTCGTCGACCCGCAGCAGCTCGACCAGTTCGACCAGAGCTTCGCGAAGCCGGTCGTCGACGGACGGCACGCCGCGACCGGCTGGCTGGTCCGCTTCGACCCGGCGCAGACCCTCCTCGCCGACGACCACATCCGCGTGCAGGGCACGCTGCACTTCGCCGAGGCCGACGCGAACACCCTCGAAGTGACCTCGGACCACACCTTCGTCTACGCGCTGCGGCCGACGACCGACTCCGGCAGCACCGAGGCGTCCCTGTTCACGGTCCGCCGCGAACTGCACTTCCGCTTCGACCGCGACGACCTGCGCAACCACCAGGCCGAACTGCTCGTGTCCTACGTCCAGGCGGGACCGCTCGCCTGCTCCGCCGACTCGGCCGAGCACCTGCACCCGCTGCTCGCGGGCCAGACGGCGAAGAAGGACGGACCGGCGGGCACCGACCCGTACGCGACGGGCGCCGCGACCGCGCTGTGCGGCGCACTCGCCCCCAGTGCCCAACCGTCCGTCTAGGAGCGGCGGTTACTCGTCCCGGTCGTCCTGCGTGCCGTGGTTGCCGTTGTTGCCCCCGCCGTTGCCGCCGAAGTTCCCGAAGCCGCGCCGCATCCGGCCGCCCAGGTCGCCCGCGCCGCCCGCGATGTCGCTGACCAGCTTCATCAGCGGGTCCTTCGAGTTCTTCACGTGGTCCGTGTAGTGCGAGGCCGACTCGCGGAAGGAGTCGGTCACCGAGGTGTCCTTGTCCTCGCTGCGGCGCGGGTAGTGGCCGTCCATCAGACGCTGGAAGTCGCGGGTCTCGGACCACTTCTTCAGCTCGGCGGCGCGCACCGTGGTGAACGGGTGCGAGCGCGGCATGACGTTCAGGATCTTCAGGACCGAGTCGCGCAGATCGCCCCCGGCCTCGTACTCCTCGGCCTGCTTGAGGAACGCGTCCACGTTCATCTCGTGCAGGTGGTTGCCGCCCGCGATCTTCATCAGACCGCGCATGGACGCCTGCAGGTCCTGGCCGACCAGCAGACCGGCACGGTCCGCGGAGAGCTCCGACTTGCGGAACCACTCGCGCAGCGCCGTCACGATCGCCATGATCGCGAGGTTGCCGAGCGGGATCCACGCCACGCGCAGGGCGAGCGAGGTGAGGAAGAGCAGTATGGTCCGGTAGACCGAGTGGCCGGACAGCGCGTGGCCGACCTCGTGGCCCACGACCGCCCGCATCTCCTCCTCGTCGAGCAGCTCCACGAGACCGGTCGTCACGACGATGATCGGCTCGTCGAGACCGATGCACATCGCGTTCGGCTGCGGGTCCTGGTTGACGTACATCGGCGGGACCTTCTCCAGGTCCAGGATGTAACAGGCGTCCCGCAGCATCGCGTTCAGGTGCGCGAACTGGTCGTCCGAGACGCGCACCGAGTCCGACAGGAACAGCAGCCGCAGACTGCGCTCGGGCAGCAGGCCGCTGAGCGCCTTGAAGACCGTGTCGAACCCGGTGAGCTTGCGCAGGGCGACCAGCGCCGAGCGGTCCGCCGGGTGCTCGTACGCCCGCGAGGAGATCCCCGGAAAGCGCCTGCGCTGCCTGCTCGGTACGTTCTCGTGCTGCTCGTTCGGTACGTCGGGCATGCGTCCCCCATGTCGTTGTGAGTGTCCGTCGTGTCCGTTCGTGCCCCCAAGGTGGAGTCCAGACTAGGCGGAGATACCGTGACGGGGCAGCACACAGAAGGAGCGAACCGTCATGGACCACGTCGATCACGTCATCAGCGCCGCGGCGTCCGACCAGGGGGCCGGCAACCTGCTGCGCATCGTCCTGATCGTCGGCGTCCTCGGCGCCGCCTTCCTGGGCTGGTTCCTGCTGCGCGGCTACAAGCGCGACGACTGACGAGGCCGTACGGGCGGCACGTTCGGCAGAGTCGGCGTGAGCACCACGACAGCCCCCGCTTACGATGGGTCAGAAATCTCTGTCCCGATCCCACACCGGATAGGTCCTGCTGACGATGAGCCTCCACGTCTCCGCTGCCCAGCTGGCCACACTCGCCTCCGAGGGCGGCGAGCACGGCGGCAACCACGAGAGCATCAGCCCCCTCATGACGGGCGGCGCCGCTTTCGTCATCCTCGTTCTGCTGCTGTGGATCACCACGCGCTTCAACCGCGACCGCTGACCCGGACGGGACCACACGGATCGGGCCAGTAGGCTCTGCACGCATGGGAGCGCAGGACATGCCTACCGGCCCGGTCAACAGCCCGGCCGGCGGCCCGGATCGCGAGTGGGTCTCGCCCGCCAAGCGACGCCTCGGCGTCATGGGCGGAACGTTCGACCCGATTCACCACGGGCACCTCGTGGCGGCCAGTGAGGTCGCCGCGCAGTTCCACCTGGACGAAGTGGTGTTCGTGCCGACCGGGCAGCCCTGGCAGAAGAGCGACAAGAAGGTGTCCCCGGCCGAGGACCGTTATCTGATGACGGTCATCGCCACCGCCGAGAACCCGCAGTTCTCGGTGAGCCGCATCGACCTCGACCGCGGCGGACCCACCTACACCACGGACACGCTGCGCGATCTGCGCGCGCTCAATCCGGACACGGACCTCTTCTTCATCACGGGCGCCGACGCCCTGGGCCAGATCCTCACCTGGCGATACACCGAAGAGCTCTTCTCCCTGGCACACTTCATCGGCGTCACCCGGCCGGGTCACCCGCTCACCGACCCGGGCCTGCCCGAGGGCGGCGTCTCGCTCGTCGAGGTCCCGGCCCTCGCGATCTCCTCCACGGACTGCCGTGACAGAGTCGCCAAGGGAGACCCCATCTGGTACATGGTGCCGGATGGTGTGGTGCGCTACATCGACAAGCGCCAGCTGTACCGAGGCGAATGACCCTGCACCGCCGAGAGGGGCATCGGTGAACGACCGATACGACGGTTACGACCAGCAGCAGTACGAGCTGGTCGGCTATGACGAGTTCGGACAGCCGGTCTACCGGCAGGTCCAGCAGGCGCCGTCGTACGAGCGGTCCGCGGATGGCTCAGCGTACGGGTACGGCTACGACCCGTACGCGACCGGGCAGCAGCAGCCGGTCCCGCCCGCGCCGCCCGCCCCGCCGCAGCAGCAGCCCCCGCACGCGTACGACCCCTACGGTCACCCGCAGCCCGGGAGTTACGACCCGTACGGCGCCCAGGCCGGGACCGGTGAGCAGCCCCGCGTCGCCCAGCAGGTCGACGTCGAGCAGACCGCCGCCTACATCCCGCAGCAGGCGCCGCCGCGCGAGGAGCCGGCGCGGCCGCAGGACCGGGACTACCGCACCGAGCAGTTCTCCTTCGTGGAGGAACCGGACGACAACTCCGAAGACGTCATCGACTGGCTGAAGTTCACCGAGTCGCGCAGCGAGCGCCGCGAGGAGGCCAAGCGGCGCGGCCGCAACCGGATCGTCGCCCTCGTCGTCGTCCTCGCGCTGTGCCTGGTCGGCGGCGTCGGCTACCTCTGGTCGCAGGACAAGCTGCCGTTCCTGTCGAAGGACGGCGCCGCGGCCGGCGCCGCCGCCGAGACCGGCCCGCAGAACCGGGACGTGATCGTCGTCCACCTGCACAACACCAAGGGCGGCGCCACCTCCACCGCGCTGCTGGTGAACAACACCACCACCAAGCAGGGCACCACCGTCCTGCTGCCCAACTCGCTGGCGCTGTCGGCCGAGGACGGCACCGCCACCACGCTCGGCAAGTCCGTCGGCGACGACGGCTCCGCCGGCACCGGCGACGAGATCGACACGCTGCTCGGCACCGACATCGAGGGCACCTGGCGCCTCGACACCCCCTACCTCAACAACCTCGTCGAGCTCGTCGGCAACATCGACATCGACACGAACGCGACGGTCCCCGACCCGGCGAAGAAGGGCACGGCCCTCGTCCACAAGGGCGAGCAGCAGACGCTCAGCGGCCCGATGGCCGTCGGCTACGCCACGTACCGGGCGAAGGGCGAGGACCAGACCGCGCAGCTCATGCGGTTCGGCCAGGTCATGCAGGGCGTGCTGCGCAAGCTGTCGTCGGACCCGCAGGCCGCGACGACGACCGTGCAGACCCTCGCCCAGATCCTCGACCCGTCGCTGACCGAGAAGGACCTCGGCGCCTTCCTCGCCAAGCTCGCCGACCACGCCAAGGAGGGCGACTACAAGACGGCCCTGCTGCCGGTCCAGAGCGGCGGCACCCTCTCCGAGTCCGCCGCCGACTCCGTCGTCAAGGACGTCCTCGGCGGCACCGTGAAGGCCCCCGCCAAGGGCGATTCGCTGCGCGTCGGCGTCAAGAACGCCACCGGCGTCACGGCCCGCACAGAGAAGGCCCGCGTCACCCTGGTCAACGGCGGCTACACCTTCGTCTCCGGCGGCACCGGCACGAGCGTGGTGTCCTCCCAGGTCACCTACGCCGACGCCGCCCGCAAGCAGGACGCGGTGGAGGTCGCCAAGACGCTCGGCCTGCCCACGTCGGCCGTACGGAAGGGCAAGACCGCGGCTAACGCGGACGTGTCCGTCGTCCTCGGCCAGGACTACACCGGCGGGCAGTGACGCCCCTCCCGGTGGCCCCGGCGCCCTTGCGCGCCGGGGCCACCGGGAATGCAGTGAGGTCGTCCGGCGGTCCGTGAGACCCTTGAGTCAGCCCCGTGACGGACATCCGGGGATTGTGCCCGCCGACGGAAAGCCTTGTAGTGACCGCCACTGACCGTTCCCTCGAGCTCATCAACGCCGCCGCGCAGGCGGCCGCCGACAAGCTCGCGCACGACATCATCGCCTACGACGTCAGCGATGTGCTGTCCATCACGGACGCCTTCCTGCTGGCCTCCGCCCCCAACGACCGGCAGGTCAAGTCGATCGTCGACGAGATCGAGGAGCGCCTGAACAAGGAGCTCGGCGCCAAGCCGGTCCGCCGCGAGGGCGACCGCGACGCCCGCTGGATCCTGCTCGACTACGTCGACATCGTCGTCCACGTCCAGCACAGCGAGGAGCGCGTCTTCTACGCCCTGGAGCGGCTGTGGAAGGACTGCCCCGAGCTGGACCTGCCGGCCGACGCCAAGGCCACCCGCGGCAAGGCCGCCGAGCACGCCCAGCGCGAGCAGGCCGCCGAAGAGGCCGACGAGCTGCGTGAGCTGGGTGGTGAGCTGCGTTGAGCAGCTCCCGGGGGCGCCGCGTCGTCCTGTGGCGGCACGGCCAGACCAGCTGGAACCTGGAGCGCCGCTTCCAGGGCAGCACGGACATCGAGCTGACGGAGACCGGCGTCGCCCAGGCCCGCCGCGCCGCCCGCCTGCTGGCCTCCCTGAAGCCCGACGCGATCGTCGCGTCGGACCTCAAGCGCGCCGCGGCCACCGCCGCCGAGCTGGCCGCCCTGACCGGTCTCGCCGTCACGCACGACGAGAGCCTGCGCGAGACGTACGCCGGCGAGTGGCAGGGCCTCACGCACGACGAGATCATCGCCCGTTACGGCGAGCAGTACGCCGCGTGGAAGCGCGGCGAGCCCGTGCGCCGGGGCGGCGGCGAGCTGGAGACCGAGGTCGCCGACCGGGCCGCGCCCGTCGTGCTCCGGCACGCGGACAAGCTGCCGGACGGCGGTCTGCTCGTCGTGGTCAGCCACGGCGGCACCATCCGCACCACCATCGGTCGCCTCCTGGGTCTCGAGTCCCACCACTGGGAGGGGCTCGGCGGTCTGTCGAACTGCTGCTGGTCCGTCCTCGGCGAGGGCGCGCGCGGCTGGCGGCTGCTCGAGCACAACGCGGGCACGCTGCCCGAGCCGGTCCTCGGCGACGACGACTGAGGCCCTGCCGCGGCGGTTGAGGCCGGTCCCTGCGGAGCGCGGGGACCGGATTTCACTTTCCGGCAGGTCGCAGGCTAAAGTTCTTCTTGTTCGGCCCGCCGGGGGAAAAGCCCGGAGGGAGAAGAACGCAAGGGGCTATAGCTCAGTTGGTAGAGCGCCTGCATGGCATGCAGGAGGTCAGGAGTTCAATTCTCCTTAGCTCCACAGGAATCACCGGAAATCCCGTCCCGTCAGGGGCGGGATTTTTCGTTGCCCAGACAGGCCAGGTGGGTGCGCGTGTCGTCGTCCGCGGGGGAGTACACGACGATCCGGCACTCCGGCATCCCGTCGATGGACAGGGACGTCGACGTCATCCGCAGCACGCCGGACGTCTCGACGCACCGGAACGTCTTCACGCGGGAGCCCGGAGGCGCCACGTCGCCGCTCTCCCACAGCTCGGCGAAGTAGGGACTGGCCGCCGCCAGCTCGCCTATGAAGCGCTCCCACACCGGCTCGCCCACATGCCGCCCGTACGAGGAGCGCAGGGTCGCCACCATCACCGGCAGCTCCGTCTCCCGGTGGACCAGCGGGCAGGTCGCGTCGGGGGCCAGGAACAGCGTCCGCAGCGCATTGGGCACGTGGGGCCGCGTCTCGGGGCGGAGGATGAACAGGGCCCGGTACGGGGCATTGGTCGCGAGCAGATCGAACCGGCCGTTGTAGACCACGGCCGGCAAGGGGGCCACCGCGTCGAGGACGCCCTGCACCTCGGGGCGCACCGACTGCCCGGCGTCCTCGTGGGCGGGGGAGAACGGCACGTCCGCCAGGTGGTACAGGTGCTCGCGCTCCGGCAGGTCGAGGCGCAGGGTGCGGGCCACCGCGTCCAGGACCTGCGGCGAGGCATTGATCGGGCGGCCCTGCTCCAGCCACGTGTACCAGGTGACGCCGACGCCCGACAGCTGCGCGACCTCCTCGCGGCGCAGGCCGGGGGTGCGCCTGCGCGGGCCTCCGGGCATGCCGACGTCCTGCGGGGTCACCCGCGCCCGGCGGCCCCGCAGGAAGGCCGCCAGCTCGGGCCTGCGCCGGTCCTGCGACCTGCCGGTGGTGCGCTCCGTCGTGGTCATCGTCGTCACATCCCCCATCGTTCGCCCCCGGTGCCGCGCCGCGGAAGGCGCGTGCCGGGTGGTGCCGGTACCAGCATCAGCGGGCTCTCGGTACCCGTGCCCGACCGGCGTCAGGCTCCAGGACATGACGACAACCGTCCCGGAAAGTCCGCGATCCCCAACTCCCGGATCCAGTAAAGCCCCTGGCACTGACAACGGCCCCGCGGCCGGTCGCGGGCGGCTGCTCGCGGTCGTGCTGACGGCCCAGTTCATGGCCGTCCTCGACGTGTTCATCGTGAACGTCGCCGCACCCACCGTCCGGACCGAACTCGACGCGTCGGGCGCCGCGTTGCAGCTGATCGTCGCCGGATACACCATCACGTACTCGGTGCTCCTGATCACCGGCGCGCGGCTCGGCGCCCTGTTCGGGCACCGGCGGGCCGTGCTCGGCGGTCTCGCGCTGTTCACCGCGGCCTCGCTGGCCTGCGGACTGGCGCAGAGCAGCGGCCAGTTGATCGCGTTCCGCATGGTGCAGGGCGCCGGCTCGGCGCTGATGATCCCGCAGGTGCTGAGTCTGGTGCAGCGGCACTTCGCCGGACAGGCCCGGGTGCGGGCGCTCGGCGTGTACGCGGCCGTCCTCGCGGTCGGCGCCGCCGCCGGGCAGGTGGCCGGCGGGGTGCTGGTCAGCGCCGACCTGTTCGGCACCGGCTGGCGCTCGGTGTTCCTGGTGAACGTGCCGGTCGGCCTGGCCCTGCTCGTCCTCGGGCGGCGGGAGCTGCCCCGTGACGGCGCCCGGGCGGGCGGCGCCCTCGACCTGGTGGGGCTGGTGCTGCTGGGCGGCTCCGTCTCGCTGCTCACCGTCCCGCTGGTGCTCGGGCAGGAGGAGGGCTGGCCGCTGTGGTCCTGGCTCTGCCTGGGCTCGTCCGTCGTACTGTTCGCCCTGTTCTGGGCGTACGAGTCGGTTCTCGCGCGGCGCGGCGGGGCGCCGCTGATCGCGCCGCGGGTGCTGCGCCTGCCCGGCATCGGCCTGGCCGTCTTCCGGGTGTTCGCCGTGATGGCGGTCAACGCGGGCTACCTCTTCACGCTCACCCTGCACGTCCAGGGCGGCCTCGGGTACGGCGCGCTGCGCGCCGGGCTGACCTTCACGCCCGCGGCCCTCGCGTTCGGGGCGGTCGGGCTGACCTGGCGCCGCTGGCCGCAGCGGTGGCAACGGACCATGATCCCGGGCGGGTTCGTGCTCGCCGCGGCCGGAACGCTCGGCACCGGGCTCGCCCTGCGCGGCGGGGGCGACGGCGGGGCCTGGCTCTACGTCTCGTTCGTCGTGGTCGGCGCGGGCCTCTCGCTCGGCTTCAGCCCGACCCTGACGCGGGCCCTGGCCACGGTGCGGCCCGAGGACGCGGCCGACGCCAGTGGGCTGCTGGCGACCGTGACCCAGCTCGGCCAGCTGATCGGCGTCGCGGCCTTCGGAGCACTTTTCCTCAACCGGGTTGAGGCACAGGGGGCTCCTGGGGCGTATAACTCTGCGGACGCGCTCCTGTTGTGCGCTTATGCGCTGGCCGGAGCGGCTGTCCTGGCTGCCGTATCCGGACTGGTACGCATGCGTCGCTGACCGTATTGCTCCGGCCGTGGCAGAATCGGACGGCCGGAGGAGGGCTGCGTCCGACCGACGAAGACGGCCCGACGGGAGGGAGTGCGCGATGCCCTTGAGCATCAACGAGGAGGTCGACCGCCTCCTCGGCGTGGCAGCGATATCCACCGAGCCCTCGCCCCCGTCCCGTCCGGCCGACAATGTCCCGCTTCGCCTCAACTGTCCGACCTGCGGCTCCTCCCACGTCGCCCAGATGCTGGGTGACAACGGCGGGGTCTCGTACGTGTGCACGGCCTGCGGCCACAGCTGGAGCTGAACGGATCGACATGGGGTCACACAGGAGGAAGTGCGATTGGTGCGGCAGTGGTACGCCCATCGTGCGCGACATGGAGCCCGTGAACCCCGACTACCAGTACTGGTGCGAGGAGTGCGCGCGGGCGCTGATCATAAAGGGCGACCCGATCGAGACGTATCGGGAGCTGGAGGGCGAGCCGATCTACGGCCGCCTCCTGGACGAGCACTGCACGCTCAAACGGTTCTACTCGTTCGCCACAGCCTGACCCCGCAGTGCGCCAGGAAGGCGCAGGCCACCGCCGCGTAGAGCGCCGAAAGCACCAACTGGGCGCCGTTCTGATGCAGTTCGGGCCTGCCCGAGCCGTGCGGCACCCACCACAGGGCGTACGTGCAGAACGTCAGGGCCATGAGCGCGGCGACGCCGCGGCGGCCCGAGTCCCACACCAGCAGCACCAGCGGCACGCACCACACCCAGTGGTGCGACCAGGAGACCGGGCTGACCAGGAGGGCCGTCGCCGCGCACGCCAGCACCGCCTGCGCCCGCCGCCCGCGCAGCGCGGAGGCGACCGCGACGGCGAGCCCCAGCGCACCCGCCGCCGCGGCCGTGACCACCCACCAGGGGCCCGGGTCGCCGGTGTGCAGCAGCCGGGCCAGCACACCGCGCAGCGACTGGTTCGCGGTCTCCTCCGCGTGCCCGACCCGGCTCGCCTCGAAGACCATCCGGGTCCAGAAGCGGTACGAGTCGTGCGGCAGGACGGCGGCGGCCAGTGCGGTGGCGACGGCGAAGGAGTACGCCGCCACGCGCGCGTGCCGCAGCCACGGCCGCCAGGCGCCGCCCCGCGCCGCCTGCGCGAGCCCGGTGCACAGCAGGAACACCGCGAACAGGGCCGGGGTCAGCTTGATCGCCGCCGCGACCCCGATCCCGACCCCCGCCCAGCGGTGCCCGGGCCGCCGGGTCAGATCCCACAGGACGAGCACGGCCAGCAGCAGATTGACCTGGCCGTAGCGGAGCGTCGTCCACACCGGTTCGCACCACACGGCACCGGCCGCCACCCACAGGGCGTGCTCCACGCGCGCGTGGCGGCCCACCAGTCGCAGGGAGAGCAGCGCGAGGGCCACGAGCAGGACCAGGTTCACGACGGTCGCCGCGGCGCGCATCGTGGCGACGTCCAGGAACGTCAGCGGGGTGAACAGCAGCGCGGCGAAGGGGGGATAGGTCGTCGGAAGCCGGGCATGCGTCGCACGCAGGGCGTACAGGTCGCCTCCCGCCCGGACGGTCGCCCCCTCCGCGCGGTAGACCAACAAGTCGATCATGGAGACGTGGGCGGCCCGCTGGGCGAACCAGAAGCCCGCGAAGGACAGCAGGCAGACGCCCAGAGCTGCGGGAACACGACGATGGGTGCGGGACAGGGCGAGCGCGGTCACGTCAGGCGACAGTAGTGGCCCTATCCGGCCTCTTTGCCTACAGACCGGGTCAGAACGGAAACGATTTGGTGATGCACCCGGGTGACCGTGTAATGTTGGCGTCGCCGCCGGGGAAACCGACAGGAAGACCGGGCGGATCTCAGCAAGGGGCTATAGCTCAGTTGGTAGAGCGCCTGCATGGCATGCAGGAGGTCAGGAGTTCAATTCTCCTTAGCTCCACAGGAAATGAGAGCGGGCCATCCGATCGGATGGCCCGCTTTCGTGTGTCCTGGCAGCCGTGCCGGCCTGCGGCTACCTGCGGGCCCGGCTGCGGCCCGGCGGGAGCGCCGGCGGCAGGGCCGGCCGGGCGGGCAGCGCCGCGGGATCCTCCTCGATGCGCAGGGCGAGCGCGGGACAGCGCCGCACCGCCCGCACCGCACTCGCCTCCGAGTAGCGCGGCACCGCCGCCTCCGCGACCGCGGGGAAGCCGTCGGGGCCCAGCTGGATCAGCTCCGGCACGATGTCCCGGCACAGGCCGTGGCCCTGGCACAGCGTCCAGTCGACGGCGAGCCGCTTGCCGCTCGGCGCCGCGCCCGCCGGCGCCTCGTTGTGCAGCGGCAGCACCCCGCGGACCGGACGCCCGCAGCCGGCGCCCAGCACATGGGCGGCCAGGTCGTCGGTGAACGCCGAGATCGTCGACTCGATGAACGCGGCCGAACCGTCCGGGTGCTTGCACGCCCCGCGCCGCTTCACCGCGCGCGTGACCTCCCGCAACGCCTCCAGGGCGGTCGGCCCGCCGCCGCTCAGGACGTCCTCGAGGCCGCGGGCCGCCGCGGGCAGCCCGAGGTAGCAGGGCCCGCACTGGCCGGCGCTCTCCGACGCCAGCCACTGCGCCACCTTCAGGGCCTCGCCGAGCGGGCAGGTGTCCGGACCGATCGGCAGGATCGCGCCCGCGCCCAGGGCGCCGCCGCACGCCTCCAGGGAGGCCCGGGAGACGATCGCGTCCTGCGCCCCCACCCCGTCCAGCCATTTGCCGTGGTAGCCGCCCGTGAGGACGCCCTGGGGGAGCGGGGGCGCGCCCGCGAGCTGGAGGACGTAGCGCAGCGGAACCCCGGAGGGCACCTCCAGGACCATCGGGCGCGCCACGGCCCCGGAGAGCGTGAGCAGCACCGTGCCCGGCTCGTCGTGCAGGCCCGTGCGGCAGTACCGCTCGGGTCCCGTGCGGGCGGCGACGGCGAGCTGGGCGAAGGTCTCCGCGTTCGACAGGAGGGTGGGGGCGCCGCCGACCCCGGAGTCCGAGGCGCGCACCTTGCGGCCCGGCGGCATCGGCGGACCGCCGTCGGCCGAGCGGATCAGCGCCGAGGACTCCCCGGTGACCATCCGCACCGGATTGCGCTGCACGCGCGCGCGGAGCGGTGCGTTGCGGCGGTTCGTCAGGCCGCGCTCGGCGAGGGCCGCCTGCATCGACGCCTCGGTGGAGTCCCGGGTCACGCCCACGACGAGCGTGCGCGCCCCGAGCGCCTCGGCGACCAGGAGGGCGCCGTCGAGGATCAGGTGCGGGGCCCGGTTGATCAGGACGGTGTCCTTGCGGCAGGCGGGCTCGTCCTCGCTGCCGTTCACCACGACCACGGGCCGCACGCCCCGCCGGATCGCCGACTCGGCGACCGCGCGCAGCTTCTTGGCGAACGGGAAGCCCGCGCCGCCCCGGCCGCGCAGGGACACCGCCTGGGCCAGCTGGGCGAGCTGCTCGCCCGCCATGGGTTCCAGCGGGCCGTGCACCTTCAGGTGCATGTCGAGGTCGAGCCGCTCCACGAGGTCGAACCCCGAGGTGAGCTGGGGGAGACCGACGACGCGGACTTCCGGGACGTCGGGCAGTGCGGTGTTCACTGCGTGCCTCCGTAGGGCGTGGTCCAGGGCTCACCGGAGGAAGGGGCTTGGAAGGGGCCGGGGAGCGGTTCGGTGGGGGCGGGGTCCTCTGCGTAGGCGCTGGGGTTCGCGCCGCTGTCCCCGTATGCGGTGGGGTACGAGGGCACGCCTCCGTAGGGCGTGTCGTAGGCGGGGTCGTACGCGGAGGGCGGGGCCTGCGCCGGGGGTGGCGGCGACGGGGCGGGCCAGCGCTGGGTGGGCGCGGACTCGACGGGTTCCACGTAGGGCGTGGACTCCACGTACGGGAGCGGCTCGGACTCCACGTAGCGGAGCGACTCGGTCGGCGCCTCCGGACGCGGGGAGGAGCCGACGGCGCGGTAGGCGGCCGCGAATCCGACGCCGGTCGGTGCCGGGGCCGGGGTCTGTGCGGGTGCGGGCCGGACCGGTGCCCCGGTGGCGGGCAGCGGCTGGGCGGCCACGTCGCGCGGCACGGCCGGGCCGCGGTCCAGGAAGGCGAGGATCCGCGCCGCCACCTTGACCTTGAAGGGCCGTGGCGCCGCCCGCAGGCCCACCGCGCCGGCCACCGCGGCCAGGCACAGGCAGTACAGGACGAGCACGTACGCCTTCGGTGCGCGGCCCGCGTACAGGCCGTGCATCAGGGCCAGGCACCAGGCCGGATAGGCGAGCATGTGCGTCGCGCGCCAGCGGGTGGCGAGCCGGGCCGGGGAGGCCATGGAGCTGCGCAGCGCGCCGGTGATGCCCGTGGTCACCATCAGGAGGCCGGCGAGCACGCCCAGGCCGATCAGGCCGTCGCTGCCGGTGACTCCCGTGCCGAAGGGGATCAGCGCCCCGATGACGGTGACGTGCGCGAGCGCCAGCTTCACGCTGACGTGCAGCAGCAGGAAGCCCAGCGAGGCGACCGCGGTGGACCGGTGGACGGCCTGGGAGAGCAACCGCTGCCGGGAGGTCAGGAAGAGCCGGTCGGAGGCCACCAGGCCCCACACGACGGACGCCGTGAGGGAGACCAGCGAGAGCACACCCGTGGTGAAGTCGAGCGCCGCTCTGAAGGCGTCGCTCCCCGTGACCACGACCAGGGGTACGAGCAGGAGGACCGCCGCGCTCAACACCCCCGTTGTCGCGCGGCGGCTGCTACCGGTGGTGCGTGAACTCCCGGGTGAACGAGGGGAGTTCAGTGTGTGAGGGGTTCGAGGGTTCATGGGGGCGACTCCGAATGGTTCGGCACAGTGGACCCACAGCCGCACTCTAGGTCGATGCATACCAGCCAGTACGAGGTTTGAGTTATCTCGCCGTTATCTAGAGGAAGCCCGGTATTTGTGTTGCCCCGATAGCGGTCGGTACGCGGAGTAACCCTTGGCCCTCGGTGGGGCGCGGGGAACTCCGTCGCGGCTCGCGCGAGGCCTGCGGTACCCTGACGCCATGCGTGCCGTACGCCTTCTGCTTAGTGAGCCGCGCTGATCAGTCCCGACCCGCCCCAGAGCGTGTGGTCGGAATCGGCGCGGCGTCCCCTCCTGTGCGAGGGGCTTTTTCATTTCCTAAGCGCGGGCCGCTGGCAGAGACGATCGATGGAGCTTTGAGGATCATGAGCGAGACGAATAACGCCGCCGCTTCCGAGGCGGCGGTCGCGCCGCACCGCTATACGGCGGCCATGGCCGCCGACATCGAGGCACGCTGGCAGGACTTCTGGGACGAGAACGGCACCTACGAGGCGCCCAACCCGACCGGTGACCTGGCGGGGGACACCGAGGAGGACAGGGCGGTCGCCGCCCGCCCCAAGAAGTTCATCATGGACATGTTCCCGTACCCCTCGGGTGCGGGCCTGCACGTCGGTCACCCGCTGGGCTACATCGCCACGGACGTCTTCGCGCGCTTCCAGCGCATGACCGGGCACAACGTGCTGCACACCCTGGGCTTCGACGCGTTCGGCCTGCCGGCCGAGCAGTACGCCGTGCAGACGGGCACCCACCCGCGCACGTCGACCGAGGCCAACATGGAGAACATGAAGGCGCAGCTGCGCGGCCTGGGCCTGGGCCACGACAAGCGCCGGTCGTTCGCCACGATCGACCCGGAGTACTACAAGTGGACGCAGTGGATCTTCCTGCAGATCTTCAACTCCTGGTACGACGAGGACCTGAAGAAGGCCCGTCCGATCGCCGACCTGGTCCAGCAGTTCGAGACCGGTGAGCGCGCCGTTCCCGGCGGCGGCTCCTGGAGCGCGCTGAGCGAGGCCGAGCGGGCCGACGTCCTGGGCGAGTACCGCCTGGCGTACGCCTCCGACGCGCCCGTGAACTGGGCGCCGGGCCTGGGCACCGTGCTGGCCAACGAGGAGGTCACCGCCGACGGCCGCTCCGAGCGCGGGAACTTCCCCGTCTTCAAGGCGAAGCTGCGCCAGTGGAACATGCGCATCACCGCCTACGCGGACCGCCTGCTGGACGACCTGGACGGCCTGGACTGGCCCGAGGCGATCAAGCTGCAGCAGCGCAACTGGATCGGCCGCTCCGTCGGCGCCAGGATCGACTTCGGCTTCGACTCCGCCTCTGCCTGTCGCGATGACGTCATCACGGTCTTCTCGACCCGCCAGGACACCCTGTTCGGCGCCACCTACATGGTGCTGGCCCCCGAGCACGACCTGGTCGAGCGGATCACCCCGGCCGCCTGGCCCGAGGGCACCCACGACGTGTGGACGGGCGGTCACGCCACCCCCGCCGAGGCCGTCGCCGCGTACCGCAAGCAGGCCGCCGCCAAGTCCGACGTCGAGCGCCAGGCCGAGGCCAAGGACAAGACCGGCGTCTTCACCGGCGCGTACGCCACCAACCCGGTCAGCGGCGAGAAGGTTCCCGTCTTCATCGCCGACTACGTGCTGATGGGCTACGGCACCGGCGCGATCATGGCCGTCCCGGCGCACGACTCCCGCGACTTCGCGTTCGCGCGCGCCTTCGAGCTGCCGATGCGCTGCGTCGTCGAGCCGTCGGACGACCGCGGCACCGACCCGTCGACGTGGGACGACGCGTTCGTCGCCGCCGAGGCGAAGCTGGTCAACTCCTCGGGCGACGACGTCTCCCTGGACGGACTGGGCGTCGCCGACGCCAAGGCCCGGATGACCGAGTGGCTGGAGCGCAAGGGCATCGGCCACGGCACGGTCAACTTCCGGCTGCGCGACTGGCTGTTCAGCCGCCAGCGCTACTGGGGCGAGCCCTTCCCGATCGTCTACGACGAGGACGGCATCGCCCACTCGCTGCCCGAGTCGATGCTGCCCCTGGAGCTGCCGGAGGTCGACGACTACACCCCGCGCACCTTCGACCCGGAGGACGCCGACACCGAGCCCGAGACGCCGCTGTCGCGCAACGAGGACTGGGTCAATGTGACCCTGGACCTGGGGGACGGCCGCGGTCCGCGCAAGTACCGCCGCGAGACCAACACCATGCCCAACTGGGCGGGCTCCTGCTGGTACGAGCTGCGCTACCTGGACCCGCACAACGACGAGAAGCTGGTCGACCCGGCCGTCGAGCAGTACTGGATGGGCCCCCGCGAGGGCATGCCCACCGGTGGCGTCGACCTGTACGTGGGCGGCGCCGAGCACGCCGTGCTGCACCTGCTGTACGCGCGCTTCTGGTCGAAGGTGCTGTTCGACCTGGGCCACGTCTCGTCGGCCGAGCCGTTCCACAAGCTGTTCAACCAGGGCATGATCCAGGCCTACGTCTACCGGGACGCGCGCGGCATCGCCGTACCGGCCGCCGAGGTGGAGGAGCGCGACGGCGCGTACTACTACCAGGGCGAGAAGGTCTCCCGGCTGCTGGGCAAGATGGGCAAGTCCCTGAAGAACGCCGTCACGCCGGACGAGATCTGCGAGGAGTACGGCGCGGACACGCTGCGCCTGTACGAGATGGCGATGGGCCCGCTGGACGTGTCGCGGCCGTGGGACACGCGCGCGGTGGTCGGCCAGTTCCGCCTGCTGCAGCGCCTGTGGCGCAACATCGTCGACGAGGCGTCCGGTGAGGTCACCGTCGCCGACGTGCCCGAGGCCGACGTCGACGTGGCCACGCTGCGCGCCCTGCACAAGGCGATCGACGGCGTGCGCGGCGACCTGGAGGGCATGCGCTTCAACACGGCCATCGCCAAGGTCACCGAGCTGAACAACCACCTGGTCAAGTCGTACGCGGGCGGTGCGCTGCCGCGGCCCGTCGCCGAGCGCCTGGTGCTGCTGATCGCCCCGCTGGCCCCGCACGTCGCCGAGGAGCTCTGGCGCAAGCTGGGCCACGCCGACTCGGTCGTCCACCAGGACTTCCCGGTCGCCGACCCGCAGTACGTCGTGGACGAGGCCGTGACCTGCGTCGTGCAGATCAAGGGCAAGGTCAAGGCCCGCCTGGAGGTCTCCCCGTCGATCTCGGACGAGGAGCTGGAGAAGGTCGCCCTGGCCGACGAGAAGGTCGTCGCCGCGCTGGACGGCGCCGGCATCCGCAAGGTGATCGTGCGGGCGCCGAAGCTGGTGAACATCGTTCCGGCGTGACCGCCGTGAACATCGTGCCTGCGTAAGGCACTCGGGGTTGTTCCCTACGGGCAGGTTGGGGGTTCCGCTGGAACCCTCGGCCTGCCCGCTCCGTTTACGGTGGAGAGGGCGGGACGACGGGGCAGACGGACGAAATCGGAGGAGCGCCGTGGAAGCTGTGCTGGTGATCGTGGCGCTGATCTTCATCGCGTTCCTGGCGCTCGGCGCGTACGCGACGGTGAAGGCCGTCGGTGCCGCCAAGCGAGGCGTGGACCGTACGGTCGCGCAGGCCCGCAGGACCGTGGAGGACACGACGCTGCGGGCGAGGAGCTTCCAGCCGGGCACGGCCAGCGAGCTGGCACAGCTGCGCCTGAAGCTGCGCACCTCCATGCGGGCCACCCAGGACGCGCTGCACGCGCGCGTGAGCGACGACCCCACGCTCAAGGAGTCCATCGACCTGTTCGCGCGGCTGAGCGCGCACGGGCACGAGCTGGACGGGGAGCTGAAGCGGCTGGAGACCGAGCCCGACAAGAACCACGTGCAGGGCCTGCTGCCCGAGCTGCGGGCCCGCACGGAGCAGATCACGAACTCCGCCGACGCCCTGCGGCACGCGGCCCGGGACCGGGCCACCCGGTTCGCGGGCGACGACCTGGACTCCCTGAGCCTGCAGATCGACCTGGAGGCGGGGGCGCTGCGGCACTGGACGACGGAGACCGACCCCGTGCAGGAGACGCCGAGGCCGGGGCCCGCGCAGGAAACCGCCCGGCCCGCGATCACTCCACCAGGTGTGCGACCGGTGTATCCGTGGCAGAAGAAACCCCGTCCCGAGAGCACGACTTGATCCTTGGCCGACAGACGTCGGTCACCGGCCGGGCGGCGGGGGCCGGGCTGCCGTCCACGGGCCACGGCGGGTAATCTCCGGTGCATGTCCCGCCATGTCGCGATCGTCACCGATTCAACGGCCTACCTGCCGCAGCGGACGATGGAACGCCACGACATCACAGCGGTACCGGTGACCGTGGTGCTGGGGGGCCGGGCGCTCGAGGAGGGCACGGAGATCTCCGCCCGCTCGCTCGCCGAGGCCCTGCAGAAGCGGCAGCCGGTGACGACGTCGAGACCCAGTCCCGAGCGGTTCGCCGAGACGTACCGCAGGATCGCCGAGTCCGGCGCCACCGGCATTGTCTCCCTGCACCTGTCGTCCGAACTCTCCGGGACGTACGACGCCGCGGTCATGGCCGCGCGCGAGGCGCCGGTCCCGGTGCGCGTCGTGGACACCGGCATGGTGGCCATGGCCCTCGGCTTCTGCGCGCTGGCGGCCGCGGAGACGGTCGACGCGGGCGGCACCGTCGACGAGGCGGTGAACGCGGCGGAGAAGCGGGCCGCCGGCACCACGGCCTTCTTCTACGTGGACACCCTGGACTATCTGCGGCGCGGCGGGCGGATCGGTGCCGCACAGGCGCTGCTCGGCTCCGCGCTCGCGGTCAAGCCGCTGCTGCAGCTCGACGGCGGCCGCATCGAACTCCTGGAGAAGGTCCGCACGGCGTCGAAGGCGATCGCGCGGTTGCAGGAGATCGTCGCCGAGAGCGCGGGCCACGGACAGGTGGACATCGCCGTCCACCACCTCGCCGCGCCGGAGCGGGCGGACGCGCTCGCGGGCCGGCTGCGCGACCGGGTGCCGGGGCTGGCCGAGCTGCACGTCAGTGAGGTGGGGGCGGTGATCGGGGCGCACACCGGGCCCGGGTTGCTCGGGGCCGTGGTCTCGCCGCGGTCGTAAAGCCTGTCGTTCGGCGTTGTGGGTGACTGAGTTATCCACAACTGGTGGGTTGTCCCCGGGAATTGACCAAGATCCACCGGGTCGTGCCGGAGTGCCTACCGTCTCGTGACATGGCACTTCGATCACTGTCTCGGACAGCACGGGCAACCAGCGGGCCGGGGCGCGGCCCCGCTTCCGACAGCCGCGCACGACAGCACCAGCAGCACAGGCAGCACCGACAGCGCGTCGCCCGGCGGCGCATGCGGCGTCGGCGCGTCGTGGCGGAGGAGACGCGGCTGCGCGCGGAGGCGTTGTTCGCGCCGCCGGGCCGGTACGACCACGAACGGACCGAGGTCGCGCGGGCCCGTGAGAGTTCGGCGCGGGATCCGGTGCCAGTGCCGGGGCGGGGCCGAGGGACGGGGGTTGAGGCGGAGGCGGAGGCGGAGGCGGAGGCGGAGGCGGAGGCGGAGGCGGTCGAGCCTGGGCAGCCTCCATCCGAACCGGTGCCCTCGCGGCGGGCGCGCGCCGTGCTCGCCCTGCGCGACCGGTTGCCCCTGTGGGTGCAGACCCGGTGCGGGATCGAGCGGCGGGGAGCCGTCGCGCTGGCCGTGCTCCTGGGCGTCGCCGCCCTCTTCGCCGTGCAGCACTTCTGGGCGGGACGCACGGAACAGGTGCGGGCGCCGCAGGAGGTGCGGGCGGTGGCGCCGGACGCGGTGGATCCGGTGACCGGGGCCGACGGCGGTGCGGCGTACGGCGGTGCGGCATCGGCCTCCTCGGAGCCCTCGCCCGCGCCCGGGCCTGCCGCGACGGGCGGCGCCGGGATCGTGGTGGACGTCAGCGGCAAGGTGCGGCGGCCCGGGATCCACCGACTGCCGGCGGGGGCACGGGTGGCGGATGCCCTGCGGGCGGCCGGGGGAGCGACCCCGGGTGCCGACACCACGGGGCTGAACCGGGCGCGGCTGCTGATGGACGGTGAGCAGGTCCTGGTCGGAGCTCCGGCCGGGGCGGGGGCAGTGGGTGCGGTTGGTGGTGCTGGTGGAGCGCAGTCCGGTGGGGCCGGGGCGGCGGGGACGGCAGCCGCTGGTCCGATCGGCCTCAACACGGCCACGGTGGAGCAGCTCGACACCCTGCCAGGCGTCGGACCGGTCCTGGCCCAGCACATCGTGGACTACCGCACGGAGCACGGAGGTTTCCGTTCGGTCGAGGAGCTGCGCGAGGTCAATGGCATCGGGGACCGCCGCTTCGAGGATCTGCAGAATCTCGTACGGCCATGACTCGTACGCCTGCGACTCGTACGCCCATGACTCGTACGCCCGTGACTCATTCGCCTATGACTCGTACGGCCGCGAGGGGAGGGCGAGTTGACCCCTCCGGCGACGATCCGGCGGCGACCGTGGGGCGGCTCGGCGACGCGGATCCGCGCCAAGAGGGCCCGCTGGACCTGAGGTTGGTGCCGCCCGCGCTCGCGGCCTGGGTGACGGCGGCGGTGACGTTGTCGGCGCCGGTGAGGTGGACCGTGGCTGTGGTGGTGGTCTGCTCGGCGGTGGGGGCGGGGTTGTTGGGCCTGGCCAGGGCGGGCCCAAGACGTGTGGTACGCGCCGGTACCGGTGTCCTGCTGCTCTGTGTCGCCGCGTCGGCGGCCTCCGCGGGCCTGCACGGGGCCGATCTGCGCAGGGGCCCGGTGCCGGGCCTCGCCGCGCAGTACGCCCGGGTGGGCGTGGAGTTGGAGGTCACCTCCGATCCCCGGCTCACCCGGCCGAGGATCAAGGGCGATCACGCGGCGCCGACCGCCGTGCTGATCGAGGCGGACGTGGTGCGGGTGACCGCGTCGGGCGGTGGGCGGGAGTGGCGGACGCGGACGCCGGTGCTGGTCATCGTCGACGTGCCGCGTGAGGCCAGGGACTCCGGGAGTACGGGTGGCCCCGGGAGTACGGGTGGCTCCGGGAGTACTGGTGGCCGCGGGAGTACCGGTGGCCCCGGGAGTACCGGTGGCTCCGAGGGCAAGAGTGGCACCGGGAGCACCAGCGACTCCGAGGGCACCAATGGCACCGGGAACACCGAGGGCGCCAGTGGCGCCGGCGCGGCCGATGTCTCCGGGCGCGGACGTGGGCCGTGGTTGGCCCTGTTGCCGACCACGCGGTTGTGGGTCCGTGGCGGGCTCGCGCCGTCGCTCGGGGGCGGTGACCGGGTCGCGGCCGTGCTGCGGGTCGCAGAGGGGGTGCGGCCGCGCGTGGTGGGTGCGCCGAGCGGGCCGCAGCGGCTGGCCGGGAGCTTGCGCGCGGGGCTGCGGGAAGCGACGCAGGGGCTGCCCGCGGACGCGCGGGCGCTGCTGCCGGGACTGGTCGTCGGCGACACGGCCCGCGTCACACCGGAACTGCACGACGCGTTCCAGGAGACCGACCTGCTGCACCTGATGGCGGTCAGCGGCGCCAACTTCACGATTCTGCTGGCCCTGTTGATCGGACCGCCGGGCACCGCGCACCGCGTCGAGCGGCGCGGGCTCGCGCCCCGCATCGGCCTGTCGCTGAGGACGACCGCGGTGCTCGGCGGGATGCTGACGCTGGGGTTCGTGGTCGTGTGCAGACCCGAGCCCAGTGTGCTGCGGGCGGCGTCGTGCGGACTGATCGCGCTGCTCGCCATCGCCACCGGGAGACGCAGATCCCTGATCCCGGCGCTGGCGACCGCGGTCCTGTTGCTGGTCCTGTACGACCCCTGGATGGCGCGGAGTTACGGGTTCCTGCTGTCGGTGCTCGCCACCGGCGCGCTGTTGACCCTGGCCCCACGGTGGAGCGCCGCGCTGCGCGGACGAGGGGTTCCCGGGCGGCTCGCGGAGGCGCTCGGGGCGGCCGCGGCCGCGCAGGCCGTGTGCGCGCCCGTCGTCGCCGTCCTTGCGGCGCGGGTGAGTCTGGTGGCGGTGCCGTGCAATCTGCTCGCGGAGTTCGCCGTCGCGCCGGCGACCGTGCTCGGGTTCGCGGCACTGGCGGCGGCGCCGGTGGCGATGCCCGTGGCGGAGCTGCTGGCGTGGTGCGCGAGTTGGCCCGCCGGGTGGATCGCGGACATCGCCAGGACCGGGGCCGCGCTGCCGGGCAGCGGGGTGGACTGGCCCGGCGGCTGGCGCGGGGGAGCGCTGCTCGCGGTCGGCACCGTGGTCGTCGTCGTGGTGGGCCGCCGGGTGCTCGGATCGCCGTGGGTCAGCGGGCTCTGCGCGGTGCTGCTGCTCCTGGTGGTCGTGCAGCCGCCGCCGCTCGCCCGGGTGATCACCGGCTGGCCGCCGCCGGGCTGGCGCCTGGTCGTGTGTGACGTGGGGCAGGGGGACGCGCTCGTGCTCGCGGCCGGCGCGGGGACCGGGGTCGTGGTGGACGCGGGGCCCGATCCGATCCTCGTCGACCGGTGCCTGCGGTCGCTGGGCGTGACGCGGGTGCCGCTGGTGCTGCTCACGCGCTTCCACGCGGACCACGTGGCGGGTCTCTCCGGGGTGCTGAGGGGACGGTCCGTCGGGGCGATCGAGACGACCGGGTTCCCGGAGCCGGCGGACCAGGCCGCGCTCGTCCGGCGGCTCGCGGCGGCGCACGGGGTGCCGGTGGTCCGGGCGAGGGCCGGGGAGCGGCGCAGGGCGGGGCCGCTCGACTGGCGGGTGCTGTGGCCGCCGCCCGGCCCGGCACCGGCCCCGGACGGCCCGAACGACGCGAGCGTCACCCTGCTCGTGCGGGTGGCCGGGCTGACGATGCTGCTGCTCGGCGACCTCGAACCGGCGGCGCAGCGGGCCCTGTTGAGAACCGGGCCGGGGGCCGGCCTGCCCCCGGTGGACGTGCTCAAGGTCGCCCACCACGGGTCGGCGTACCAGGACCCGGAGCTGCTGCGGCGGGCCGCGCCCCGCCTGGCGCTGATCTCCTGCGGGGCGGACAACCCGTACGGGCACCCGGCACCGCGCACGGTTGCGGCGCTGCGGGCCGGGGGCGCGGCGGTGCTGCGAACGGACCGGGACGGCGCGATCGCGGTCGTCGGCGGGGGCGGGCGACGGGACGGTGCGGCGAAGGGCGGTCAGGGGCGGGACGGAGGCGGATCGGACACAGGTGGATCGGACACAGATGGATCGGACGGAGGCGGATCGGACGGAGGCGGATCGGACGGAGGCGGATTGAACGGAGGCGGATTGAACGGAGACGGAGGGGGCGGAGACGGATTGGGGGTGGCGCATTTCGATCGCTGATCGGTCGCTGATCGGCCGCTGTGGGCACGGGCCGGGTGCCGTGTAGGGAGACGGCCGTGGCGCGGGCGGTGCCGCGCGTGGCCGTCCGTGGTGGTGCACGGGCTGTGCGTGACGGGATTCGGTGGCCGTCGCCCGACCGGTCGGCGGACCGTGTCGGAGTTGTTGCTACCCGTGAGTAGAAATGCCTCTGAGCTGGCCAAACGCTAACCGGAAGGATGAATTCGGTGCGGTCGTGGGCAGGGTCGCACCTACCGTTCCATTCCCGCGATGTGGGCTCGTGTTGCCTCGAAAGCCGCAACGGTGGTCGAATGCTTCTTCGTTCAAGTAGCAATGACAGCCGTCAAGGCGCACTGGGGTGGGTAGTTCATGTTCGGCCGCTGGCTGGGAAACCGTACGAACCGGGCTCAACGGACAAGTCCCCTGGCGGCGGTGGCGGTGCCACCCAGCGCGGGGGTGCTCAGCTGCCGCGTCCTCGATCCCGTCAACGAACCGGTGCGGGGCGCCGAGTTCGCGGTGAGCGACGCGATGGGGCGCAAGGTGGTGAGCGGGGGCACCGACCCGTTCGGCTCGTTCATGGCGGCGGTGCCCGCCGGTGACTACCGGCTCGCCGTCTCGGCGGAGGGGTACGCGCCGTACCGGGGCAGCGCCACCGTCACCGAGAGCGGGCACGCTCCGCTCGGTGACGTGACGCTCCAGGTCGCTCCGCCGCCGCAGCTGCCGCAGCCGGGCGACTGGGAGATCGAGCCGATGCACTCCTCGATCGCGTTCACGGCACGGCACATCGGGCTCGCCCGGATCCACGGCAGGTTCAACACCTTCGCGGGGGCCCTGCGCGTCGCCGAGCGCATCGAGCAGTCCGCGATGCACGTCGTCATCGACGCCTCGTCCATCGACACGAACGTGAAGATGCGCGACGACCACCTCAGGTCGGCGGACTTCCTCGACGTCGAGCGCTTCCCGACGCTGGAGTTCTACAGCGAGCGGTTCGTGCACAAGGGCGGCAGCCGCTGGGCGATCACCGGGGCGCTCTCGCTGCACGGCGTGACGCGCACGGTCACCCTGGACGCGGAGTACCTGGGCCTGGGCAACGGCATGGAGGGCGAGACCCGCGCCGCCTGCCGCGCCACCGTCGAGCTGCACCGCGACGACTTCACCGTCAGCTGGCAGACCATGCTGGCGCGCGGCATCGCCGTGGTCGGCTCCAGCGTCAGGATCGATCTCGACGTGCAGATCGTGCCGAAGGACTGACCCCGTGCGGTCCCGCCGCCGACGTGCACGAAAATGGTGTCGTGAGCGATGTGAGACACGTACTGGTGCTGCCCGACCGTGACGCCGCGGAGGAGGCCGCCGAGGCGCTCGGGGAGCGTTTCCGGGTGACCGAGGAGCCCCAGCTCGTACGGGACGCCCTGGCGGGTGAGGACGACGCCGAGGACGCGCAGTGGCTGCTGGTCGTCGAGGACCCGGAGGGCCGGCTCGACGCCAAGGAGCTGGACGCGTTCGCGGGCGAGTGGGACGGGTGGCGCGAGGAGCCCTAGGGCCTGTCGTCACACTCCCGTCTGCCCCGCGGTGTCTGGTACGCACGCTCGCCGCGTTGCCGAAAGGCCCGGGTAGCTCCGCTACCAGGGCCTTCCGGCGCCTTGCGATCGCACGCACCAGACGCCGCGGGGCCGCCCTTCGGGCGACGACGGGAGTGTGACGACAGGCCCTAGAGGCCGGGGCGACCGGGGCCGGGTTGTCAGTGGTGCGTGGGATGCTTGTCCGCGATGGCCAGGAAGACTGCAAACGACGATCCACTCGCCCCTCTCACCGTCGCGGTGGGCCAGGAGGACCTGCTGCTCGACCGCGCGGTGCAGCAGGTGGTGGCGGCCGCGCGCGCGGCCGACGCGGACACCGATGTGCGCGATCTGAGCCCCGACCAGCTGCAGCCGGGCACGCTCGCCGAGCTGACGAGCCCGTCGCTGTTCGCCGAGCGCAAGGTCGTCGTCGTGCGCAATGCGCAGGACCTGTCGGCGGACACCGTCAAGGACGTCAAGGCGTACCTCGGCTCGCCCGTCGAGGAGATCACGCTGGTGCTGCTGCACGCCGGCGGTGCCAAGGGCAAGGGGCTGCTCGACGCGGCCCGCAAGGCGGGGGCCCGGGAGGTCGCCTGCCCCAAGATGACCAAGCCGGCGGACCGGCTGTCGTTCGTGCGCGGCGAGTTCCGCACGCTCGGGCGGTCCGCCACGCCCGAGGCGTGCCAGGCGCTGGTGGACTCCATCGGGAGCGATCTGCGGGAGCTGGCGTCCGCCGCGGCCCAGCTCACCGCCGACGTCGAGGGGACCATCGACGAGGCCGTCGTCGGCCGGTACTACACGGGGCGGGCCGAGGCGTCCAGCTTCACCGTGGCCGACCGGGCCGTGGAGGGGCGGGCCGCCGAGGCGCTGGAGGCGTTGCGGTGGTCGCTCGCGACCGGGGTCGCGCCGGTGCTGATCACCAGTGCGCTGGCTCAGGGGGTGCGGGCCATCGGGAAGCTGTCGTCCGCGCGCGGGGGGCGGCCGGCGGATCTCGCTCGGGAGCTGGGGATGCCGCCGTGGAAGATTGATCGGGTGCGGCAGCAGATGCGGGGGTGGACTCCGGACGGGGTCTCCGTCGCGTTGCGGGCCGTGGCCGAGGCGGATGCCGGGGTCAAGGGTGGGGGGGACGATCCTGAGTACGCCTTGGAGAAGGCGGTCGTCGCCGTTGCTCGGGCTGCCCGGGCGCAGGGGCGGGCGTAGGGGAGTCTCGCCCCCGCCGCCCTTTCCCGTCCCGTCCCTGGGGGCTGCGCCCCCAGACCCCCCTGTCGGCCTCCGGCCTCGTCCTCAAGCGCCGGACGGGCTGGAGAGTAGCGACCCTCGTCCTCAAACGCCGGACGGGCTGGGAAGCCGGACCTAGCGAAGCCTGAAGAGACCGAAGCCCCGACAGCGCGGGACCCGGACAGACCGAAGCCCCGCCTCGGATTCGTCGAGGCGGGGCTTCGGGTTACGCATCACTTGAGCCGCACCCGCGTGGCGAACGCAGTCGCGTGCGGCTCGGGGTGCCGGTCGGGGGCGGATGAGAGAGGGCCCGCCCGGGTCCCACCGGCGTCAAATCAGGTCAGGTTCAGGCCTTGAGGGCAGCGACCTTGGAAGCAAGCGCCGACTTCTTGTTGGCGGCCTGGTTCTTGTGGATGACGCCCTTCGAGACGGCCTTGTCGAGCTGACGCGCGGCAGCGCGCTGAGCCTCGACGGCCTTCTCGACGTCACCCGCGGCAGCGGCCTCGCGGGCCTTGCGGATCGCGGTCTTCAGGGAGGACTTGACGGCCTTGTTGCGCAGCCGAGCCTTCTCGTTGGTCTTGATCCGCTTGATCTGGGACTTGATGTTCGCCACGAAATGAGCCTTTGCAGGTTCAGGCACGGGGCCGGTGAAGGTCCCGTACCGGTGATTTTCACTGAGTGTGTGCCTCGCGCTGAGAGGGCATGAGACACAGCTGCCCACGGTACCAGCCGTACTCCCACCGGCCCAAACCGTGCCCAGCCCCCGGTCCGTGGGACCATGGAAGCTACGTATCGATCCCAACCGAGGCCGACCTGAGGCAAACGGCGCCTCAAGAGACAGGACCCTGCGTGCCCGCGACCCCTAACAATGTGCCCGAGCCGAGCCGTACCGACCCGGCTCTGATCCGCAACTTCTGCATCATCGCGCACATCGACCACGGCAAGTCCACGCTCGCCGACCGGATGCTCCAGCTGACCGGAGTGGTCGAGCAGCGGCAGATGCGTGCTCAGTACCTCGACCGGATGGACATCGAGCGTGAGCGCGGTATCACGATCAAGTCCCAGGCCGTGCGTCTGCCGTGGGCCCCGACCCACGACAAGAGCAATACGCACATCCTGAACATGATCGACACCCCGGGCCACGTGGACTTCACGTACGAGGTCTCGCGCTCGCTCGCCGCGTGCGAGGGGACGATCCTGCTCGTCGACGCCGCCCAGGGCATCGAGGCCCAGACCCTCGCCAACCTGTACCTGGCGATGGAGAACGACCTCACGATCATCCCGGTCCTCAACAAGATCGACCTGCCGGCGGCCCAGCCCGAGAAGTTCTCCGAGGAGCTGGCGAACCTCGTCGGCTGCCAGCCCGAGGACGTGCTCAAGGTCTCCGCGAAGACCGGCATGGGCGTCGAGACGCTGCTCGACAAGGTCGTCGCCGAGATCCCGAACCCGGTCGGCGTGAAGGACGCGCCCGCCCGCGCGATGATCTTCGACTCGGTCTACGACTCGTACCGCGGCGTCGTCACGTACGTCCGTGTCATCGACGGCCAGCTCAACAAGCGCGAGCGGATCCGGATGATGTCGACCGGCGCCACGCACGAGCTGCTGGAGATCGGGACGAACTCGCCCGAGATGCTGCCGGCCGACGGCCTCGGCGTCGGTGAGGTGGGCTACCTCATCACCGGTGTGAAGGACGTCCGCCAGTCCAAGGTCGGTGACACGATCACCTCCCTGCACAACGGCGCGACGGAGGCCCTCGGCGGCTACAAGGACCCGAAGCCGATGGTCTTCTCGGGTCTGTATCCGCTGGACGGCTCGGACTACCCCGAGCTGCGCGACGCCCTCGACAAGCTGCAGCTCAACGACGCGGCGCTGGTCTACGAGCCGGAGACCTCGGCCGCCCTCGGCTTCGGTTTCCGCGTCGGCTTCCTCGGCCTGCTGCACCTCGACGTGATCCGCGAGCGCCTGGAGCGCGAGTTCGGGCTCGACCTGATCGCCACCGCGCCGAACGTGGTCTACCGCGTCGACATGGAGGACGGCACCGAGCACGTCGTCACGAACCCGAGCGAGTTCCCCGAGGGGAAGATCGACAAGGTCTACGAGCCGGTCGTCCGCGCCACCATCCTCGCCCCGTCCGAGTTCATCGGGTCGATCATGGAGCTGTGCCAGACCCGGCGCGGCGTGCTGCTCGGCATGGACTACCTGTCGGAGGACCGGGTCGAGATCCGGTACACGCTGCCGCTCGCCGAGATCGTCTTCGACTTCTTCGACCAGCTGAAGTCCAAGACGCGCGGCTACGCCTCGCTCGACTACGAGCCCACCGGCGAGCAGACCGCGCACCTGGTCAAGGTCGACATCCTGCTGCACGGCGACAAGGTCGACGCCTTCTCCGCCATCACGCACCGCGACCAGGCCTACGCCTACGGCGTCCGGCTCGTCGCCAAGCTGCGCGAGCTGATCCCGCGGCAGGCCTTCGAGGTCCCGATCCAGGCCGCGATCGGCTCCCGGGTCATCGCCCGCGAGACCATCCGCGCCATCCGCAAGGACGTCCTCGCCAAGTGCTACGGCGGTGACATCTCCCGTAAGCGGAAGCTGCTGGAGAAGCAGAAGGAGGGCAAGAAGCGCATGAAGATGGTCGGCTCCGTCGAGGTGCCGCAGGAAGCCTTCATCGCGGTCCTGTCCAGCGACGACAGCGGGGGCGGCAAGAGCAAGAAGTAACGCTCCGCACCGAACGAGTGGTGGGCCCGGCACGCACA
Organism: Streptomyces sp. KL116D; assembly: GCF_030766975.1. Taxonomy (NCBI): domain Bacteria; kingdom Bacillati; phylum Actinomycetota; class Actinomycetes; order Kitasatosporales; family Streptomycetaceae; genus Streptomyces; species Streptomyces sp. KL116D. The sequence continues at coordinate 41,987 of NZ_JASERH010000052.1, forward strand.
TGCGTGGCGGGCCCACCGCTTTTGTGTGGGCCCTGTGTGGGCGGAGGCTCCTGGGGCGGCCCGGTCGAAGTTGAGTGCCGGAGCCTCTTACGCGGCGGGCGAGTGACCCTTACCCTGATCACTGCTTGCTAGTTACTCGCCAGTTAAACAAGCTGCGATTCAACAAGCCCCGTATGACCAAGCCGCCTAGGAACAAGCCGCACTGTCGCGGGCCCCGGAGGACGTCGTGAGCGACACCCAGACCCTGATCGAGAACCGTCCGCCCTCCGTGGCGTCTCTCTTCCTGGAGCGCGTCGCGGCCACGCCGGATGCCGAGGCCTACCGGTATCCAGTGCCCGTGACCTCCGGTGAAGGGCCCGACGACTGGAAGTCGCTGAGCTGGGCGCAGGCCGCGCAGCGCGTCTACTCCATCGCCGCCGGACTCGTCGAGCTCGGCGTGCAGCCGGAGGAGCGGGTCGCGCTCGCCGCCTCGACGCGGGTCGAGTGGATCCTCGCCGACCTCGGCATCATGTGCGCGGGCGCCGCGACCACCACGGTCTACCCGCAGACCAACGCGGAGGAGTCGGCGTTCATCCTGGCCGACTCCGAGTCCAAGGTGCTCGTCGCCGAGGACGCCGCGCAGCTCGCCAAGGCGCGCGAGCGGCGGGCCGAGCTGCCCGAGCTGCGCCACGTGGTCGTGATCGACGCGACCGGCGTGGAGCCGGACGCCGCCGACCCCGACGGCTGGCTGCTCACTCTTGAGGACCTGGAGGCCCGCGGCGCCGCCCACCTGGAGAAGAATCCGGACGTCGTCAAGGACCGCGTCGGGGCGATCCAGAAGGACCAGCTCGCCACCCTCATCTACACCTCCGGCACGACCGGGCGGCCCAAGGGCGTGCGGCTGCCGCACGACAACTGGTCGTACATGGCCAGGGCCATCGCCTCGACCGGCCTCGTCGGCCCGGACGACGTGCAGTACCTGTGGCTGCCGCTCGCGCACGTCTTCGGCAAGGTGCTGACCAGCGGCCAGATCGAGGTCGGGCACGTCACCGCGGTCGACGGCCGCGTCGACAAGATCATCGAGAACCTGCCGGTCGTGCAGCCCACGTACATGGCCGCCGTGCCGCGCATCTTCGAGAAGGTCTACAACGGCGTCGCCGCGAAGGCGCGCGCCGGCGGCAACGCCAAGTACAAGATCTTCCAGTGGGCGGCCGGTGTCGCGCGCGAGTACGCGAAGGTCAGCCAGGACAACTTCCGCAGGACCGGCGTGGCCTCGGTGCCCTTCGGTCTCGCGTCCAAGCACAAGGTCGCCGACGCGCTCGTGTACAGCAAGCTGCGGGAGGCGTTCGGCGGGCGGCTGCGGGCCTGCGTGTCCGGTTCGGCCGCGCTCGCGCCCGAGATCGGCTACTTCTTCGCCGGCGCCGGCGTCCACATCCTGGAGGGCTACGGGCTGACCGAGTCCAGCGCCGCCTCGTTCGTGAACCCCGGCGAGGCGTACCGGACCGGCACGGTCGGCAAGCCGCTGCCCGGCACCGAGGTGCGGATCGCGGACGACGGCGAGATCCTGCTGCGCGGCCCCGGCATCATGGAGGGCTACCACGGGCTGCCCGAGAAGACCGCCGAGGTGCTGGAGAGCGACGGCTGGTTCCACACCGGCGACATCGGCGAGCTGTCCGTCGACGGGTACCTGCGGATCACCGACCGCAAGAAGGACCTGATCAAGACCTCCGGCGGCAAGTACATCGCGCCCGCCGAGGTCGAGGGCCAGTTCAAGGCCGTGTGCCCGTACGTCTCCAACATCCTGGTGCACGGCGCCGACCGGAACTTCTGCACCGCCCTCATCGCGCTCGACGAGCCCGCCATCCTCGACTGGGCCAAGGAGAACGGACTCGACGGCAAGACGTACGCCGACGTCGTGGCCGCCCCCGCGACCGTGCAGCTCATCGAGGGCTACGTGAAGGAGCTCAACCAGGGACTCCAGCGCTGGCAGACCATCAAGAAGTTCAAGCTGCTGCCCCGTGACCTCGACATCGAGCACGGCGAGCTGACGCCCAGCCTCAAGCTGAAGCGTCCCGTCGTCGAGCGCGCCTACAAGGGGCTGCTCGACGAGATGTACTCCGGGACGCGGGAGGGCTGAGGCCCGCACGACGAGGCGCCCTAGGGGCGTCTCATCGTCCGAAGCGTTTCCTCCATCTGCGAGATGTCATGGCGCAGAGCCCGGACCTCGGGGTTCGGGTTCTGCCCCAGCTCGCGCTCGATCGACGTCATCCGGGCCGTCAGCGCGTCGAACTGCTGCTGCTCGCGGGCCAGCAGCCGCTCCAGCTGCTGGTTCTTGCGGTGCAGATCGAGGAAGACCGTCACCTTGGCGCGCAGCACCCAGGGGTCGAAGGGCTTGGTCAGATAGTCGGCGGCACCGGTCGCGTAGCCGCGGAAGGCATAGCCGGCGTCCGCGTCCGTTCCGGTCAGGAAGATGATCGGCGTGTCCTTCGTCTGGTCCAGGCGCTTGATGTTCGTCGCCGTCTCGAAGCCGTCCATGCCCGGCATCCGGATGTCCAGGAGGACGACGGCGAACCGGCGACGCAGCAGCGCCTTCATGGCCTCCTCGCCCGAACGGGCCCGCACCAGTGGCTCGTTGAGCGATCCCAGGACGGCCTCCAGGGCGACCAGGTTGTCCTCCATGTCGTCGACCAGGAGGATGCTGGCCCGATCCGTTGAACTGGACTCTGCAGTAGTGGTCATGGTGACGGTGCCTCACTCGATCGTCGGTGGGGCGACGGGTTCTCCCTCGTTCTCCCGTGGTCCCGATTCGGCGGGTTCGCCCTCGGTGGTGACGTCGTCGGTCGTGACGTCGCCGTCCTCGGGCGTCGCCGCGGCCGAGGGGGCCAGCAGATCGCAGACCACGGTCAGCAGCTGGTCGACGTCCACCGGCTTCGGCACGTAGTCGTTGGCGCCCTTGGCGATCGACTTCTCGCGGTCGCCCGGCATCGCCTTCGCGGTGAGCGCCACGATGGGCAGCCCGGCCCAGCGCGGCGTCTTGCGGATGACGGAGATGGTCTCGTACCCGTCCATCTCCGGCATCATGATGTCCATCAGGACGAGCTCGATGTCCGGACTGCGGTCCAGCGTCTCGATGCCCTCCCGCCCGTTCTCCGCGTACAGGACGGGCATGCCGACCCGGCCCAGTACGTGCGTGAGGGCGAACACGTTGCGGATGTCGTCGTCGACGATCAGGACGCGGCGGCCCGGCAGCACCTCTCCCGCGAGGCCGGTCTTCCACTGCTCCAGCTTCGTCGGCGTCGGCCAGTTGTCCTCCTGCTCATGGATCGTGTACGAGTCCGGGGACTGGTCCTGCTGCGCCGGGAGGAGGGGTGCCTGGTCCGGCAGCCGCACGGCGTCCGCCGCGTCCGGCGCCTGCTCGTGGCCGGGGTAGACCACGGGGACGTACAGCGTGAACGTGGAGCCCTCGCCCGGCTCGCTCTCGGCGACGATGCGGCCGCCGAGCAGACCCGCGATCTCCCGGCTGATGGACAGGCCGAGGCCTGTGCCGCCGTACTTGCGGTTGGTGGTGCCGTCGGCCTGCTGGAACGCCTCGAAGATCACCGGGAGTTTGTCGCGGGCGATGCCGATGCCGGTGTCGGAGACGGCGAAGGCGATCAGGTCGTCGGTCTCGCGGACGAACTGGTGCTCCGGGTCCTTGATCCGCTTGACCCGCAGCTCGACCTTGCCGTTCGCGGTGAACTTGATCGCGTTCGACAGGAGGTTGCGCAGGATCTGCTGGAGGCGCTGCTCGTCGGAGAACACCTCGCGCGGCACGTCCTCGCCGACCGACACCTCGAAGGCGAGCCCGCGGTCGAGGGTGATGGGCCGGAACGTCGCGTGGACGTAGTCGAGGAGCTTGATGAGGGGGAGCTTCTTGGGCCGGACGTCCATCCGGCCGGCCTCGATCTTCGACAGGTCCAGGATGTCGTTGATCAGCTGGAGCAGGTCCGAGCCCGAGCGGTGGATCGTCGTCGCGAACTGGACCTCCTGGTCGTTCAGGTGCCCGTCCGGGTTGTCGGAGAGCAGCCGGGCCAGGATGAGCAGCGAGTTGAGCGGGGTGCGCAGCTCGTGCGACATGTTCGCCAGGAACTCCGACTTGTACTGGGACGAGGTCGCGAGCAGGGCGGCCTTCTCCTCCAGTTCGGCGTTCGACCGCTGCAACTCCGCCTGCTGGCGCTGGAGTTCGTCCGATCGTTCCTGCAACTGCGTGGCGAGCCGCTGCGACTCGCCGAGCAGGGACTCCGTGCGGGAGTTGGCGATGATGGTGTTGATCGCGACGCCGATCGTGTTGACGAACTGGTCGAAGAACGCCAGGTGGACGTCGGAGAAGCGGGAGAACGACGCCAGCTCGATGACGCCGAGGAGCTTGTCCTCGAAGAGGATCGGGATGATGACGACGGAGGCCGGCGCGGCTTCGCCGAGCCCGCTGTTGATCTTGATGTAGTCCGGCGGGGCCTCCTCCACCAGGATCCGCTTCTTCTCCAGGGCCGCCTGCCGCACCAGTCCGTGGACCGGCATCCCGCCGGTGTCGACGACGAGGGCCGCCGCCGAGCCGTAGCCCGCGATGTACGCGAGCCCCTTGGTGGGGATGGTCGTCCGGATCGGGGTGTCGTCCTCGTCGGGCTCGGCGAGGAAGAAGGCGCCGTACTGGGCGTTCACCAGCGGCGTCAGCTCGCGCAGGATCAGGTCGGCGACCTCCATCAGGTCGCGGTGGCCCTGCATGAGCGCTGCCAGACGGGCCAGGTTCGACTCCAGCCAGTCCTTCGCGCGGGTCGTCTCGCGGAGGTTGGCCACCATCAGGTTGATGTTGTCCTTCAGCTCCGCGACCTCGCCCTGCGTCTCCACCGTGATGGAGCGGGACATGTCGCCCGAGGTCACCGCGGAGGCCACCTCGGCGATGGCGCGGACCTGCGTGGTCAGGTTCGACGCCAGCTCGTTCACGTTCGTCGTCAGGCGCTTCCAGGTGCCGTACACACCCTCGACCCGGGCCTGGCCGCCGAGTTGGCCCTCGGAACCCACCTCGCGGGCCACACGCGTCACCTCGGAGGAGAACGAGGAGAGCGTGTCGACCATCGTGTTGATCGTCGTCTTCAGTTCGAGGATCTCGCCGCGCGCGTCGACGTCGATCTTCTTGGACAGGTCGCCCTGGGCCACCGCGGTGGCGACCTGCGCGATGTTGCGCACTTGGGAAGTCAGGTTGTCCGCCATGTAGTTGACGTTGTCGGTCAGGTCCTTCCAGACGCCCGACACGCCGTGCACGGTTGCACGCCCGCCGAGGCGGCCGTCGGTGCCCACCTCGCGGGCCACGCGGGTCACCTCGTCGGCGAAGCCCCGCAGCTGCTCCACCATCGTGTTGACGGTGTCCTTCAGCTCCAGGATCTCGCCGCGCGCGTCGACCGAGATCTTCTTGGACAGGTCGCCCTGCGCCACCGCCGTCGTCACCTGCGCGATGTTGCGCACCTGCGACGTCAGGTTCGACGCCATGAAGTTCACGTTCGCCGTGAGGTCGTTCCACACGCCGGCGACGCCGCGGACCTGCGCCTGACCGCCCAGGTTGCCCTCGGTGCCGACCTCGCGGGCCACGCGCGTGACCTCGTCGGCGAAGGCCGAGAGCTGGTCGACCATCGTGTTGATCGTCGACTTGAGTTCGAGGATCTCGCCCTTCGCCTCGACCGTGATCTTCTTGCCGAGGTCGCCCTGTGCCACCGCCGTCGACACGAGCGCGATGTTGCGGACCTGGGACGTCAGGTTGTCCGCCATGAAGTTGACGTTGTCGGTGAGGTCCTTCCAGACGCCGGAGACGCCGCGGACCTGGGCGCGGCCGCCGAGCTGGCCCTCGGTGCCGACCTCGCGGGCCACACGGGTCACCTCGTCGGCGAACGCGGAGAGCTGGTCGACCATCGTGTTGATCGTCGACTTGAGTTCGAGGATCTCGCCCTGCGCGTCGACCGTGATCTTCTGGCTCAGGTCGCCGTTGGCCACGGCCGTCGTGACCTGCGCGATGTTGCGGACCTGGGACGTCAGGTTCGACGCCATGAAGTTGACGTTGTCGGTGAGGTCCTTCCAGACGCCGGAGACGCCGCGGACCTGGGCGCGGCCGCCGAGCTGGCCCTCGGTGCCGACCTCGCGGGCCACACGCGTCACCTCGTCGGCGAACGCGGAGAGCTGGTCGACCATCGTGTTCACGGTCAGCTTCAGTTCGAGCAGCTCGCCCGTCGCCTCGATCGTGACCGTACGGGTCAGGTCGCCCCGCGCCACCGCCGTCGTCACCAGCGCGATGTCCCGCACCTGCGCGGTGAGGCGCGACGCCATCGTGTTGACCGCCTCGGTCACGTCACGCCAACTGCCCGACAGACCCTGCGCCTTGGCACGGCCGCCGAGCCGCCCCTCGGTGCCGACCTCGCGGGCCACCCGGGTGACCTCGCCGGTGAACAGCGAGAGCTGGTCCACCATCTTGTTGACCGCGCGCCCCAGTCTGCGCAGGTCTCCCCGGAGCTGGCGGTTGCCGTCGTGCAGGTCGACGCGCTGCGTCAGATCGCCGCCGGCCACCGCGTCCAGCACGCGGGTGGCGTTGGCCGCCGGGGCGACCAGGGCACCGATGATGGTGTTCACGTCGTTGATGCGGGTGGCCCACGCGCCCTGGCCGGGGCTCGCCTCGAGTCTCTCGTCGAGACGGCCGTGCCGGACGATCTCCCGGCGGACCCGCGTCAGTTCCCCGCTGTAATGGGTGTTGCGGTCGATCAACTGGTTGAAGACCGCGCCGAGCTCGCCCAGCAGTCCGTCCGACGTGTCGGTGACGTGGGTGAAGTTCCCGTCGCGGGCAGCCGTCATCGCGGCGAGGAGCGGTCGGAGGTCGGCCGGGCGGATGGTGTCGTCGCCCTCGAGTCCGTCCTGAGGCACACGCATAGCACTGTTCTCACTCATAGCGGCCCACTTCGGTAACTCGATGCTTATGGGCGTGGTCAGTCTGTCACTCTGTCCATGTCGCCTGAGGCGTAAATGCCCGAACTGCTCAGGAGCCGAACCGTGGGGTCCATTCCTATTCAGCGGGAGACCACCTCCCGCGCCGGGGAACCGCCGGACCACCCGCACGGGGGACCGGTCGTGGCCCGCACGTCGCTGCCCGGAAACCCGCTGGCCCCGGCCGCCGCCCGGCGCTTCGTCAAGGCCGCGTTCGCCGAGTGGACCGAACTGGAGCTGCCCGTCGCCGCCACGCTCTGCGACCGGCTCATCGACGACGCCGTCGTCGTGCTCAGCGAACTCGTCACGAACGCCGTCGTGCACGCCGGCACCAGCGTCGAGCTGCTCTGCCGGATGGAGGAGGCCGCCCCCGACGGCACGCCCGCCGGTCTCGTCGTCGAGGTCACCGACCACCACCCGGCGCGCGCCGTCCGCAACGACCGGGCCCAGCGCACCCCCGAGACCCCCGAGTACGGCCGCGGCCTCCAACTCGTCGCGTCCCTCGCCGATTCGTGGGGCATCACGTACCGCCCCGGCACCAAGACGGTGTGGGCCCGGCTGCCCGCCGACGCCCCCGGCCCCGCGGCCGACGCCGCCGGCGAGGACGGAGCGCAGCCGGGTGCGCGCGCCCTGCAGCGCGGCCTGCGCGCCGCCGAACTGCTCGCGCCGGTGCCCAGACGCGCACCCCAGGACCGGGACTGGATCAACCGCGGCGCGCTCTCCTTCCTCGCCGAGGCGTCCGACCTGCTCGCCGGCCAGCTCGACGAGGACATGGTCGCCGCCCTCGTCGGCCAGCTCCTCGTCCCACGGCTCGCCGACTGGTGCGCGGTCTGGTTCTACGACGAGGAGGGCCGCGGCCTCCCGGGCGCCTTCGACCACGATCCGCGCGGCACCGAGGGACCGGTGCAGGCGCCGCGCCTCGCCCGGGTCTGGCACACCCACGAGAACCGCACCGAGGACCTCCGCCGGATCCTGGAGAAGGAGCCGCCGCGGCTGCCCGACTCCGTGCGTTCCGCCGCCTTCCCGGTGCCCTGGCCCTTCGAGGCGCGGGGCGGCGCCGGCCTGGAGGACTCCGGCGCCGCGCTCGCCTACCGGCTGTCCGCGGGCGGCCGCACCCTCGGCATCCTGCTCATCGGGCGGACCGGCCTGGTCCGGTTCCCCGACGAGGTCACCGGGCTCGTCGAGGACTTCAGCCGCCGCGTCGCCCTCGCGGTGAGCGCGGCCCGCCGCTTCACCCGGCAGGCCACCATCAGCCGCATCCTGCAGCGCGGTCTGCTGCCCACCTCCATCGCCGAGATCCCCGGCATGAAGACCGCCCTCGTCTACGAGCCGAAGGAGGCGGGCGGCCCCGGCGGCGACTTCTACGACGTGTTCCCGGCGGGCGACGGACGCTGGTGCTTCGCCCTCGGCGACGTCCAGGGCAAGGGCCCGGAGGCGGCCGTCGTCATCGGCCTCGCCCGGCCCTGGCTGCGGCTCCTGGCCCGCGAGGGCTACCCGGTCGCCCAGGTCCTCGACCGGCTCAACCGGCTGCTGCTCGACGACGCGACCGAGGCCGCCGACGCCGCGGCCCGCGCCCTCGCCGCGGCGGGCGGTCAGGGCGTTCCGCCGGAAGGTTCCAGCTCCCGCTTCCTGTCGCTCCTCTACGGCGAGCTGACGCCCTATGACGACGGGTCCGGGGGCGGGGCAGGGGTGTGCTGCACGCTCGCCTCAGCCGGGCATCCGCTGCCGCTGCTGATGCGGCCGGGCGGCGAGGTCGTGGCGGCGGCCGCGCCGCAGGTGCTGCTCGGCGTCGTCGACGACCCGGACTACACCAGCGAGACCTTCGAGCTGCGCACCGGCGACACCCTGCTCTGCGTCACCGACGGGGTGACCGAGCGCCGCTCGGGACACCACCAGTTCGACGACGGCGACGGGCTGGCGCAGGCCCTCGCCGGGTGCGCGGGACTCACCGCGCCGCTGCTCGCGGAGCGCATCCGGCGCCTGGTGCACGCCTTCGCGGACAGCCCGCCGGACGACGATCTGGCGCTGCTCGTGCTCCAGGCGGAGTGACCGGCGAGGCGACCGGCGAGGAGGCCGGTCCAGCGGTCGGCGGGTGACCGGCGAGGTGGCCGGGCGGGCGGTCGGTGGGTGACCGGCGCGGCGGGTTTCCCGGAGGCGGGACAATGGGGGCATGCCTTCCGTACTTCCCGACGGCGAGCCCGTGCCCGACGACGGCTCGCTCCCGGCCTCCGCGCTCGCCGCGGCCGGCGACCGCCCCCTCGGCTTCTACCTGCACGTCCCGTACTGCGCCACGCGCTGCGGGTACTGCGACTTCAACACGTACACGGCGACCGAGCTGCGCGGCAGCGGAGGCGTGCTCGCCTCCCGCGACAACTACGCGGACACCCTGACCGACGAGATCAGGCTCGCCCGGAAGGTGCTCGGCGACGACCCGCGCCCGGTGCGCACCGTCTTCGTCGGCGGCGGCACGCCGACGCTGCTGCCCGCCGCCGACCTCGTCCGGATGCTGGGGGCGATCCGGGACGAGTTCGGGCTCGCGGACGACGCCGAGGTGACCACCGAGGCCAATCCGGAGTCCGTCGACCCGGCGTACCTGGCGGAGCTGCGGGCCGGCGGCTTCAACCGGGTGTCGTTCGGGATGCAGAGCGCCCGGCAGCACGTCCTGAAGGTGCTCGACCGCACGCACACGCCCGGCCGGCCCGAGGCGTGCGTCGCGGAGGCCAGGGCCGCCGGGTTCGAGCACGTGAACCTGGACCTGATCTACGGCACGCCGGGGGAGACGGACGACGACTGGCGGGCCTCGCTGGACGCGGCGATCGGCGCCGGGCCCGACCACGTCAGCGCGTACGCCCTGATCGTCGAGGAGGGCACGCAGCTCGCGCGGCGGATCCGCCGGGGCGAGGTGCCGATGACCGACGACGACGTGCACGCCGACCGCTATCTGATCGCCGACGAGGTCTTCGCCGCGGCCGGGTTCGACTGGTACGAGGTGTCGAACTGGGCCACGTCCGAGGCCGCCCGCTGCCTGCACAACGAGCTGTACTGGCGCGGGGCCGACTGGTGGGGGGCCGGGCCGGGGGCGCACTCGCACGTGGGCGGGGTGCGGTGGTGGAACGTGAAGCACCCCGGGGCGTACGCGGCGGCCCTCGCGGAGGGGCGGTCGCCCGGGGCCGGCCGTGAGGTGCTCGCGGAGGAGGACCGGCGGGTCGAGCGGATCCTGCTGGAGCTGCGGCTGAAGGACGGGTGCCCGCTGTCGTTGCTGAAACCGGCCGGGCTGGCGGCGGCGCGCAAGGCGCTGGCGGACGGGCTGCTGGAGGGCGGGCCCTTCGGGGCGGGGCGGGCCGTGCTGACCCTGCGCGGGCGGCTGCTGGCGGACGGGGTCGTGCGCGACCTGGTGGACTGAGCCGGACTGAGCCGCACCGGGGCGGGCGCCGGTCGTGGCGCTCGCCCCGTGCCGTCGGCCGGGCGGGTCTACGGGGCCGGGGCCGTGACGAAGTCGATCAACTCCTCGACGCGGCCGAGGAGTTCGGGCTCCAGGTCCTTGTACGAGCGGACCCGCGACAGGATGTGCTGCCACGCCTCGCCGGTGTTCGCCACGCGCCAGCCCAGCGCCCGGCACACGCCCGTCTTCCAGTCCTGGCCGTGCGGGACGCGGGGCCAGGCGTCGATGCCCACCGACGACGGCTTCACCGCCTCCCAGATGTCGATGTACGGGTGGCCCACGATCAGCGCGTGCCCGCTCGTCACCGACCGTGCGATCTTCCACTCCTTGGTGCCGGGCACCAGGTGGTCGACGAGGACGCCGAGGCGCGCGTCGGGGCCCGGCGCGAACTCCGCCACGATCGCCGGGAGGTCGTCCACGCCCTCCAGGAACTCCACGGCCACGCCCTCGATGCGCAGGTCGTCGCCCCAGACCCGCTCGATGAGCTCGGCGTCGTGCTTGCCCTCCACGTAGATCCGGCCCGCCCGCGCCACCCGGGCGCGGGCACCCGGCACCGCCACCGAACCGGACGCGGTGCGTGTGGGGCGCACCGGCGCCGCTCCCGTGGGCCGGACGAGCGTGACGACCTTGCCCTCCAGGAGGAATCCGCGCGGCTCCATCGGGAACACCCGGTGCTTGCCGAAGCGGTCCTCCAGGGTCACGGTCGGCCCCTGCGCCGACTTCTCGACGCGCACGACCGCACCGCAGAAGCCCGTCGTGACCTCCTCCACGACGAGGTCGTGCTCGGCGGGGACCTCCGGGGCGGGCTTGTTCCGCTTCCAGGGAGGGGTCAGATCGGCTGAGTACAGACGACGCTGCGGGCCCGAAGGGCCCTCGGAGGGGTGGTGGCGGGAGACGGGTGGGCGCATTGGGCCGACGATATGAGGGGTGCGCGGGACTGGGCTACGACACGCCGGAAAGGGCTGCCAGTGTGGCGCGCTGCGCACGGACGAACTCCGCATTCACCACCGAACCGTGCCCCGGCACGTAGACCGCGTCCTCGCCGCCGAGCGACAGGAGCCGGTCGAGCGCCGCCGGCCAGCGGCGCGGCGCCGCGTCCGAACCCGCCTGCGGTTCGCCCGACTCCTCCACCAGGTCGCCGCAGAAGACGATCTCCGGCCGGCCCGGGACCAGGACCACCAGATCGTGGCCGCTGTGCGCGGGGCCCAGGTTCGCGAGCAGCACCTGCAGGCCGCCGCCCAGGTCGAGCGTCCACTCGCCGCACACCCGGTGGTGCGGGGTGACCAGCAGGTCGGTGGCCTCGGCCGCCCGCTCCGGGTCGATGCCGTGCCGCACGGCGGTGGCGCAGATCTCCTCGCTGCCGTGCGCGAAGACGGCGTCGATGCCCACGGCCCCGTACACCTCGACGCCGGCGAACGCCGCCGTGCCGAGGACGTGGTCGAAGTGCGGGTGGGTCAGAGCGACGTGCGTCACCCTTGCGTGTGCTCCCAGCAGGCGCCGGGTGTCCGCGCGCAGCCGGGCGCCTTCACCGAGTGAGGATCCGGTGTCGATCAGCAGCGCCGCGCCGTCCCCCACCACAAGGCCGGTCGTGCAGTCCCAGCCGGGCAGCCGGATCCGCCCCACGTTCGGAGCCAGTTCCTCCCAACCCGTCCCTGCCCAGTCGATACGTTCCATGAGCCCGACGCTAGCGCCCTTGCCGGGGCCGTACCCACCGGCCGTACACTGAGCCGGGGACCATTGGCACTCACCGTCGGCGAGTGCCAGACGAACCGCAGGAGACCGCAGAGGCAGGAGCTGGAGGTGTGCGCGGATGCTCAGTGAACGCAGGCTCGAGGTGCTGCGCGCCATCGTCCAGGACTACGTCGGCACCGAGGAGCCGGTCGGCTCCAAGGCGCTGACCGAGCGGCACAGCCTGGGCGTCTCGCCGGCGACCGTGCGCAACGACATGGCCGCCCTGGAGGACGAGGGGTACATCGCCCAGCCGCACACCAGTGCCGGGCGCATCCCCACGGACAAGGGGTACCGCCTCTTCGTCGACAAGCTCACGAACGTGAAGCCGATGACCGCGCCGGAGCGGCGCGCCGTCCAGAACTTCCTGGAGGGCGCCGTCGACCTGGACGACGTCGTCGGCCGGACCGTGCGGCTGCTCGCGCAGCTGACGCGGCAGGTCGCGATCGTCCAGTACCCGTCCCTGACCCGGTCCACGGTGCGCCACGTCGAGCTGCTCTCGCTCGCGCCCGCGCGTCTGATGCTCGTGCTGATCACGGACACCGGACGCGTGGAGCAGCGGATGGTCGACTGCCCGGCGCCGTTCGGCGAAACGTCTCTCGCGGATCTGCGGGCCCGGCTCAACAGCCGGGTCGCGGGCCGCCGGTTCGCCGACGTACCGCAGCTGGTGCAGGACCTGCCGGAGGCCTTCGAGGCGGAGGACCGCGGCACGGTCTCGACGGTGCTCTCCACCCTGCTGGAGACGCTCGTCGAGGAGTCCGAGGAACGGCTGATGATCGGCGGCACCGCCAATCTCACCCGCTTCGGACATGACTTTCCCCTCACCATCCGTCCTGTCCTCGAAGCCCTTGAAGAGCAGGTCGTGCTCCTCAAGTTGCTTGGTGAGGTGGGGGATTCGGGCATGGCCGTACGGATCGGTCACGAGAACGCCCATGAGGGACTCAACTCCACGTCCGTGGTGTCGGTCGGCTACGGTTCGGGCGGCGAGGCAGTCGCCAAGCTGGGTGTCGTCGGACCGACACGCATGGATTACCCGGGAACGATGGGAGCAGTACGCGCAGTGGCACGTTACGTCGGACAGATCCTGGCGGAGTCGTAAGTGGCCACGGACTACTACGCCGTACTCGGCGTGCGCCGCGACGCTTCCCAGGACGAGATCAAGAAGGCCTTCCGGAGGCTGGCGCGTGAGCTTCACCCGGATGTGAATCCGGACCCGAAGACTCAGGAGCGCTTCAAGGAGATCAACGCCGCCTACGAGGTGCTCTCCGACCCGCAGAAGAAGCAGGTCTACGACCTCGGGGGCGACCCCCTGTCGCAGGCCGGCGGCGGCGGGGCCGGTGGCTTCGGGCAGGGCGGGTTCGGGAACTTCTCGGACATCATGGACGCGTTCTTCGGCACGGCGTCGCAGCGCGGGCCGCGCTCGCGCACCCGCCGCGGCCAGGACGCCATGATCCGTCTGGAGGTCGAGCTCGACGAGGCGGCCTTCGGCACCACCAAGGACATCCAGGTCGACACCGCCGTGGTCTGTACGACCTGCAGCGGTGAGGGCGCCGCGCCCGGCACCTCCGCGCAGACCTGTGACATGTGTCGCGGTCGCGGTGAGGTCTCGCAGGTCACGCGGTCCTTCCTCGGCCAGGTCATGACCTCGCGGCCGTGCCCGCAGTGCCAGGGGTTCGGCACCGTCGTGCCCACCCCGTGCCCGGAGTGCGCCGGTGACGGCCGCATCCGGTCGCGGCGCACGCTGACGGTGAAGATCCCGGCGGGCGTGGACAACGGGACGCGGATCCAGCTCGCGGGCGAGGGCGAGGTCGGCCCCGGCGGCGGCCCCGCCGGCGACCTGTACGTGGAGATCCACGAGCTGCCGCACCCGACGTTCCAGCGGCGCGGCGACGACCTGCACTGCACCGTCACCATTCCGATGACGGCGGCGGCCCTCGGCACGAAGGTGCCGCTGGAGACGCTGGACGGGCTTGAGGAGATCGACATCCGGCCGGGCACGCAGTCCGGTCAGTCGGTGCCGCTGCACGGGCGCGGTGTCACGCACCTGCGGGGTGGCGGCCGGGGTGACCTGATCGTGCACGTCGAGGTGACGACGCCGCAGAAGCTCGATCCCGAGCAGGAGCGGTTGTTGCGGGAGTTGGCGAAGTTGCGGGGTGAGGAGCGGCCCACCGGGCAGTTCCAGCCCGGGCAGCAGGGGTTGTTCTCGCGGTTGAAGGATGCGTTTAACGGGCGGTGAGCCTGTTTTGGGTGGCGGGGCTCGGGGGCATCCCCCGGGCCCCGTTTTTTTGCGGGTTCGGGGGTGCCTCCTGAGGGGGGTGCCGGGTGCGGGTCGTGGGGGGTTGCTCGCGCAGTTCCCCGCGCCCCTGAAGGCGCACTGCGTGCGCCCCAGGGGCGCGGCTTCGTGTGGTTCGGGGAGAGCGGAAGGGTCGATTCGGTGGTGCGATCAGGACGTGGCACGATGCGGGCATGTCCTCCGCACTGACCGATCTCTGCCACTATCCGATCGTGCAGGCCCCCATGGCGGGCGGCGCATCCTGTCCCGTGCTCGTGGCCGCCGTGTCCGAGGCGGGCGGGCTCGGGTTCCTCGCCGCCGGGTACAAGACCGCCGACGGCATGTACCAGGAGATCAAGCAGGTGCGGGGGCTGACCGGGCGGCCCTTCGGCGTCAATCTGTTCATGCCGCAGCCCGAGTACGCCGATCCCGCCGCGGTCGACGTCTACCGGCACCAGCTCGCCGGCGAGGCCACCTGGTACCAGACCCAGCTCGGCGACCCCGACAGCGGCCGCGACGACGGCTACGACGCCAAGCTCGCCATCCTCGTCGACGACCCGGTGCCGCTGGTCACCTTCACGTTCGGCTGCCCGACCCGCGAGGTGCTGCAGGCGCTGCAGCGCGTCGGCACCCTCACCGCGGTCACCGTCACCACGGTCGACGAGGCGCAGGCCGCGCAGCGGGCGGGTGCCGACGCCGTGTGCGTCCAGGGCATCGAGGCCGGCGGACACCAGGGCACGCACCGCGACAACCCCGAGACCGACGGCGGCGGGCTCGGCCTGCTCGCACTGATCTCCCAGGTCAAGGAGGCCGTGCAGATCCCGATCATCGCGGCGGGCGGCATCATGCGCGGCGCGCAGATCGCCGCCGTGCTCGCCGCCGGGGCCGACGTCGCCCAGCTCGGCACCGCGTTCCTGGTCACCCCGGAGTCCGGCGCGCCCGCACTGCACAAGCGCGCCATGACGGACCCGCTGTTCACCCGCACCGAGCTGACCCGGGCCTTCTCCGGGCGGCCCGCACGCGGCCTCGTCAACCGGTTCCTGCGCGAGCACGGGCCGTACGCGCCCGCCGCCTACCCGGAGATCCACCACGTCACCTCACCGCTGCGGAAGGCCGCGGCGAAGGCCGGGGACCCGCAGGGCATGGCCCTGTGGGCGGGGCAGGGGCACCGGCTCGCCCGGGAGCTGCCCGCCGGCCAGCTCGTCGAGGTGCTCGCCGCCGAACTCGACGCCGCCAAGGGCGCGTTGGGGCAGCGGGGTGCCGCGTGACGGCGCCGGTGTTCGTCGTCGACGGCCCCGTGCCCGGCGACCGTACGTACGTCCTCGACGGGCCCGAGGGGCGGCATGCCGTCTCCGTGAAGCGGCTGCGCGCCGGGGAGGCCGTGGTGCTGACCGACGGGCTCGGCGCGTGGACCGAGGGCGTCGTCGCCGGGAGCGAGGGCAAGGACCGGCTGCTCGTCGACGTCGGCCCGGTGCGGGTGGAGGACGAGGCGCGACCGCGGATCACGGTCGTGCAGGCACTGCCCAAGGGCGACCGGGGCGAACTCGCCGTGGAGACCATGACCGAGACCGGCGTCGACGCGATCGTGCCGTGGGCCGCCTCGCGGTGCATCACGCAGTGGCGGGGCGAGCGGGGCCTCAAGGCGCTGGGGAAGTGGCGGGCCACCGCGCGCGAGGCCGGCAAGCAGTCGCGCCGGGTCCGGTTCCCCGAGGTCGCGGACGCCGCGTCGACCAAGGAGGTCGCCGCGCTGCTCGCCGGAGCGGACTTCGCCGCGGTGCTGCACGAGGACCGGGACTGTCCGAGCGGGGCGCTGGCCTCGGTGCCGCTGCCGGCCGCCGGGTCGATCGTGCTCGTCGTGGGGCCGGAGGGCGGGGTGTCGCCGGAGGAGCTGGCGGTGTTCGGCGAGGCGGGGGCGCTGCCGCTCCGGCTCGGCCGCAGCGTGTTGCGGACGTCCACCGCCGGGACGGCCGCGGTGGCGTTGTTGCTGGGGCGGACCGGGCGCTGGGGGTAGCCGCTGCGCGGTCGCTCCGTCACGGGGTGTCGGCGGGGCGGGACCTGCGGCTTCGCCGCTGCCTTCCCTTCCGCCCCGCCGTAAAATGGCGTCATGGAACTCGCCCAGGTGCGGTTGCTCGTCAGTGACTTCGGAACCTGCTATCGGTTCTACGCCGATGTGCTGGGGCTCAAGCCGCAGTCCGGCGCGGAGCGCGGGCCGTACGAGAAGTTCGCGCCACCCGGGGGGTCCGCCGGGATCGCCCTGCAGGACCGGGCCATGATGGCCGAGGTGCTCGGCGAGGTCGGGGAGCCGGCGAGCGGGCACCGGTCGCTCGTCGTGCTGCGGGTCGACGATCTGGACGCCTACTGCGAGGGCGTCACCGAGCGCGGCGGTGTGCTCGTGCACGGGCCCGCGCCCATGACGGAGCGGATGCGCGTCGCCCATCTCAAGGACCCCGAGGGCAATCTCGTCGAACTCCAGGAGTGGCTGCTGCTGCGCGGCTAGCCGGCGGGCGGCGGCACCGGTGGGGTCACCGCGTCGAAGAGTGGCCAGGCGTCGACTTCCACCGTGCGCTCCGTGGTCGGGAACAGGCCGCGGGCCAGCGCCTCGTCCAGCAACGCCCGTACCGTGCCCGGCTCGTAGAGGTTGAGACAGATCTGGCCCGGCATCCGGACCGCCGCGCCCCGGTCGAAGGAGTCGTCGGCGATGATCCGGCCCTCGCCCGGCCGGAACACCAGGCGCAGCCGCGCCCTCGAACCGGGGCGCCAGAGCGTCACCTTGCTGGCGCAGCCCGGGTAGCCGAGCACGCGGTCGTGGCGGTGTCCGAAGGCCCAGCCGTACTCGGTGCCGTCCACCACGAGACGGCGGATCCTGCGTCTGGTCACCATGACGGCACTGTAGACGGCGCGGTCGGCGGCGGTCGGCGGCGGTCTGCTGCGGTCGGCGGCGGCCGTCCGGTGCCGCCCTCCGCGTCGTGTCCGCAACTGCTCTACCGCTCGCGGACCCTGGCTGGCATCCTGCCGCTCATGGGGGCATTGAGGCGTATAGGAGCCCGATTACGGCATAAGCGGGCCCTGGCCGCGGTGGGCGTCGTCGCCGCCGTCGTCGGGGGAGCCGTCGCGTGCCAGCCGGTCGACGGGGATCTGAACGTCACCACCGTCGCCGCCACCACCGACCAGGAGGCCACCCAGGAACTGAACCGGCAGAACGCCGACGTGGCCTGGCTCAGCTGCACCGGTGCGTACAAGAACGGTGGCACGCAGGGGAGTTCGTCGCCGAGCGAGGTGCAGGTCAAATGCACCGGCAGGACGAAGAAGGGCGAGGACATCACCGTCGACGGGTGGGCCAACGGCGTCGTCTCGGGCCACTGCGTGCGCGGGACGTTCATCGCGCGGATCGAGGGCAAGGTCTGGTTCCGGCTGTCCGTCCTCGGCAACTGCGCGGAGACGGGCGCCACTTCGCAGCCGCCCGAGGAGCAGCACCCGTCGGAGGAGACCCCGCCGAAGGAGACTCCGCCCGAGGAGACCCCGTCGCAGCACGAGCCCACCCACGAGCCCACCAACGAGCAGCCGACGCGGCACGAGCCGCAGCCCGGCACCACCCGCACCGTCACCGAGACGGTCACCGTGTGGCCGACCGAGCCCAGCTGCTCCTGCCCGCAGGGAAAGTGATCTGACGGGCTGACGAGGGGCGCAGCGGAAATTTAGGGTGGGCGGGGTGACGAATCCTGCGTACCTCCGGTTCCCGCACCCGCACGGCGAGTTGGTGGTCTTCACCGCCGAGGACGACGTCTGGGCCGCACCCCTCGACGGCGGCCGCGCCTGGCGGGTCAGCGCCGACAACATGCCCGTCAGCCACCCCCGCGTCTCCCCGGACGGCGCGACCGTCGCGTGGACGTCCCGGCGCGACGGCGCCCCCGAGGTCCACGTCGCCCCGGTCGACGGCGGACCGTCCGAGCGCCTGACGTACTGGGGGAGTTGGACCACGTCCGTGCGCGGCTGGACCCCCGACGGGCGGGTGCTCGCCGTCAGCACGCACGGCCAGGCCTCGTCGCGCCGCAGCTGGGCGCGGGCCGTCCCGCTGGACGGCGGCCCCGCCGAGATCCTGCCGTACGGGCCCGTGGGCGGCGTCGCGTACGGGCCGGGGTCCGAAGTGCTGCTGCTGTCCGCGCCGATGGGGCGCGAGGCCGCCTGGTGGAAGCGGTACCGGGGCGGCACCGCGGGCAAGCTGTGGATCGACCGGGAGGGCGCGGGCGAGTTCGTCCGGCTGCACGCGGACCTCGACGGGAACGTGGAGACGCCGATGTGGGTGGGGGAGCGCGTCGCGTTCCTCTCCGACCACGAGGGCGTGGGGGCCGTGTACTCGTCCCTGCCGGACGGCTCGGAGCTGCGCCGGCACACCCCCGTCGACGGCTTCTACGCCCGGCAGGCGGCCACCGACGGCACGCGCGTCGTGTACGCGAGCGCCGGGCGGCTCTGGCTGCTCGACGACCTGGCCGGCGACGCCGAACCCCGGGCGCTCGACGTGCGGCTCGGCGGCCAGCGGGCCGACCTCCAGCCGCGGCCGGTCGACGCGGCCCGCTGGTTCGGGGCCGCGTCGCCCGACCACACCGGACGCGGCAGCGCCGTCGCCGTGCGCGGCGCCG
>NZ_JASERH010000053.1:0-45053 GCF_030766975.1 Streptomyces sp. KL116D
ATTGATCGTCACCAATGAAGCCTGCAGTTCGGACAGGGGACTGAGTCTCCAGCTGTTCCCGGTGAGGTTCAGCTTTCTGAGGCGAGGCTCGAACACGCCCTTTGTTATGGCTTCTGTTGATCGTTCGCCGCCGCGCACGCACGCCTCCTCCGATGCCCACGATTCCCCCTGCTGGTCGGTTCTGCGGTGGCCACGGTACTGCGCGCCTCACTCCCGGCTCTCTTCCAGGAATTCCTGAACTCCATTCCTGCTCTGCGTGGGAATGGGGCTCCACTTCGGGCTGGGCCACTGAGCAGTGCGGCGCCCGCCGGCTAACCGGCACCTGCTCGACCTGTTCGCCCCGGGGGCTGGGGCGCCCCCGGACGGAAGGTGACTGACAGCGACCATCGCGACCACGAAGTGGCAAACGCCAACCATTCATCCGAATGGCGGTCACGGGTGTGCTTGACCTGCATTCGCCCTCGCCCCATTGCGGGCGCCGCCGACGGCGCCCGAGCAGGTCGCGGTGCTACGGAGAGTGAAGCCACTGGTTGCGTGCCCTGCCGCGGCGCCGCGCGATGGATACGAGGCACATGGTTACCCGGGCGGCCGACAGCCGCCCCATGTCCCGGGAGGGAGTGGTCACGCATGACGCAAGCGAGATCAACAACCCCGATGCCCTTGTCGGCCTGACGGCCTATGACCGCACCGGGAGAAGATCGGCAGCGTCGAGCGGGTCTTATCTGACGACACGACCGGCAGGGCCCGACTGGGCGACGGTCAAGACAGGACTGTCTCGGCATGAAGGAGACCTTCGTGCCACTGGGCGGCGCCTCCGTCAAGGACGACAGGCTCCAGGTGATGTACACCTAAAGGAGGCGGGTGAAGGACGCGCCCCGGGTCGAGGCCGACCAGCATCTGGACGAGTCCGAGAAGCGGGAGCCCTACGCGCACTACGGCCTGACTGGCGACCCGCCGCCCGACCGGCGACAGCGGCAACCACGCGGGCACGCCCGGCTCGGTGCGCCCGGATCCGCGATCCGCCGGCGCGGCCGGGCAGCACCGCAGCCGGCGAGTCCCATGGCCGGCACGCCGCCGGCGCCGGCGCCCGCGAACCCGCGATGCGAGGCGCACCGGAGGGACCGGGGCAAGCGGATGACCTCATCCGCTCCCGAGTGAGCGGCTGGGTCGGCGTCGAGGAGGCGGAAGTCGGCCGCGCCCGGCTGCGCAAGGTCGTCGAGACGGAGACGTGACCACGTCGGTCCCGGTGTCCCACGAGGAGGTGCGCGTCGTACGTGAACCGATCCGTGACGGTGACGCGCAGCGCACCACGATCGGGGGAGGCGGAGACCGAGGTGACCCTGCACGCGGAGCGCCCTGTCGTTCGCAAGGAGGCCGTGCCGGTGGAGCGCGTCCGGCTGGAGACCGAGAAGGTCACGGAGACGAGGGAGGTCTCCGACACGGTGCGCAAGGAGAAGATCGAGTACGAGAATCCGAAGGATGACGGCGGCATGCCCGGTGAGGGCAAGTTGGCCGCAAGGCCGCGCCACTGACCGGCTCGCACATCGAGGACTGGGCCCCGGTCACCCGACCGGGGGCCCAGCCGCGAGCGGGGGTCATCCACACGTGCCCGCCACCCCGCACCGAGGCCGTCCATCCGCGTCGAGCGCTTCACACAACCAGCTGTGGCCGCAGGCCTCCGTTCAGTAAGTGAGGCGGCTGTGAGCCTGCTGGACCCACCTCGTTCGCGGTGAGGCCCAGCCGTGCATGATCGGGGGCGCCGTAGGTCGAGCATCCGGCATCGGGGAATGCCTCCCGCCCCACGCGAGGAGCAGAGAACCCGCAGGGCCGAGGAGCTGCCATCGACGACTCCGACCGGTACTTCCGAAGGAGGCGGCGGGGGAGTCGCGGGGGCCGACGGGGTGGTCCCGGCACCCCCCGTGATGCCGCTATGCCGTGCCTCCGCCCTCCAGGGCCGAGCAGGCGACGGGAGGGGGGGCGACATGGTCGGCAGTCCACAACGCCGCAGCCGCGCCGCGACGGGCCGGCCGACAGCCACGACCCGACCGCGTTCGAGCGCTGCGGCGCGCCTCCCGACCAGAACCGTCACGGAGGCCATGGCGCCGCATTTCCCGTGGGCGCACGTCGGCGCCGTGTTGCGCCGCCGCGGCCATCGGCGGCCTCGTCTTCACGGCGGTCGCCACCTACTTCAACGCCGTGGTGGCGCAGGACCAGCTGACGCAGTCCCAGGCCGACGCGGAACGCGACCGACGCGGGCAGGCGGATGAGGGTCTCCTACTGGACCGAGAACCCGGTCGCGACACCCTGCGGTTGCACATCATGAACAGGTCGCCCGATCTGCGACCGGCGTGTCGCTCGGCCTGTACGTGGAGAAGGTCGTGCCGGACGACGCGTCGAAGCGGGTGAAGGAGCCACGGCGATATGGGGCCTCTACGTCGAACTGCCGAACCCTGGGCCCCGTGCAGCGAAACGGTCCCCTCACGCCTGCGCCGTTCGCGGCAGTGAGTTCGACAAGTCCGGCAAGCGAGCGGCCCAGCCGACGGGGTCGTGTCGATGCAATGGATGGGATTCGTGACAGGACTCCCACGAGTGGCTGCGGCAGACGCAGTGTCGTTCCCTGGAGAAACCTGCCGGACGGGGGTGGTGGAGGAGTTCGAGACCGAACCTGGGAGCCGGGAGCAGGAAACGATCAAGGTTCGTGCGTTGCGGGTCAACGCGGAGGTGCGTGAAGCGCCCCCGCCAAGAAGGCGGCACTGCGCGAGGACATCTGAACGCGACGGGTGCACCGACCCGAGCTGAATCCCGCCCTGTTCCTCCTCGGCCCACACCGTCTCAGAGCATGTCTCCGAGCCGATCGGAGATCGGCCCCTACCCGTCGACCTTGACGTGAACGTGACAGATCCCTCGGGTTCGCCCCTCGCCTGGTTTCGGGGCGCCCTGCCCCTGCCAGACGGATGCGCTGACCTGTGCGGATCCCTGGCGGGAAAGCGCGCCTGATCGTGCGACGTCTGGCGCGGCCCCCGGCCCGCACAGGTCCCGCAGTCCAACGCGATGAGTCCCCGGCCTTCGCAGCAGAGCACGACAGAACTGCCAGGACCGGCGGTCACGCCGGACTCCGATGCGCCTGGGACACAGTCTCGGAGCGCGGCCGTGGCGGACAGGTGCCCGCAACAGGCTTCGCAGGGGCCTTTCGCCGGTGATTCTGGAGAGGGATGACGTGCAGCCGTCCGCGGCTTCGGCCGCGCCGTCGAGGCGACTTCTGGTCTCGATGTCTTTCCGCTTCTCGCGAGGGTAGGCGTGCCCGTTCCCCTGGTTCGCCGCGAGCGCCGTGGTCCTGCCGCCTCGGCCGCCTTCGGTCCAGCCAGTGGTGACCCAGCGCCGGCAGTCGCCGAGGCGTTCCTCACGAGTCGCCGCGCCGTAGCCGGTCAGCCTTGACCAGCCGAGACGACGCCACCGCGCTCGCGTCGCTGAACCGGCTCGCTCGCCTTTGGCCAGGGTGGAGCCGCGACCAACTGCCGCAGTTCCGGCGGTACATCAGAGCGACGGAGGCGAGCGGCAGGCGGGAGGCTTCCGGACAGCTGCTGGCGCATGATGTCCCACAGCGCGGAAGTGCGGGGAGCCGGCGCACATCTCGGAAACAGGAGGCAGCCCAGGGAGTAGGAGATCGATCGGTGATCGAAGCGGCCCGGAGAAGCACTGCGCTATGTAGGGCCGGCGTCCCGGACGATGCGCCCCCGGTGGTGATGTTGTGCAGCTGGGTAGCCTCGGGCGATGCCGAAGTCCACCACCTTCGCCGACCCCGCACAGGATCACGTCCGACGGCTTGATGTCCCGGGTGAACAAGTCCGGCCGCGCGTGCGGCGGTCAGGGCTGCGCGACACATGGGCAGGGAGCCGACGGTGCTCTGCCGGCGCCAGCCGCCCCCGTGGCGATCCGGGAACTGGAGCGGCCGGGCCCGGCACGAGCTCCATCACCAGGTAGATCAGCGGGCGGCCCTCGTGCCAGGCGGTGGAGCTGGAAGCTGCATGGACGGTCACGATAGCTTCGCGCGCGCAGCCGGCCGGCCGCGGCCGCCTCGCTGCGCGGCGAAGCGAGCCATCCTGGCTGCTCTCCCGCGCTCACGGTGGAGTATCTTCACGGCGACGTGCCGGTCGACCCGAGGGTCCCGGAGCCTTCCAGACCTCGCCGAAGCCGCCGGTTCCCAGAGAGGCCTCACGAGCTCATAGCGGGCCTTCCAGAACGTCCCCGCCCGCACAAGCGTCCCCTTCCCGCACGCCGGCGGCTCCGGAGCCCGCCCCTGACCCAGGGGGGCCACAGCCGTCACGTTACGCCTGGCACGCCCAACGCGGAGGTCATCAATGGCACGCCGTCAGGCCGTCCGCACCTTTGCAGGGCCGACCTGACGGCCCGCTTCGATCCTCGCAAGCGGTGGGCCGCACGGGATGGCTCTGGCCACCGCCGCACGTGGCCGGGGCGTCCAGCGCAAGCTTGCTGAACGCGTCGCGTTCCAGCAGTGCCGCCGCCCGGTCCCGCCGCCGCAGTCTCGGCGTGCAGGGCTCTCCTTCGCGAAGTCACAGAGCACGCGGCATGAGCTCTCCAAGACCTGCGCAGGGTCTCAACACCTGCCCCGCGTCGGCCACCTAGGTCCGTAAGTCGGATTCCCGCGGACGCGTCGGCCCAGACGAGAATGAACGCGTGAACCTCCTGCGCTCGACGTGGATTCTTTTCTCAGCCAGCGCCGCTCACCGCACGCATCGCGACTCACGGCCCGACAGTGCGCCCGCCTGGTTTCTGTGGGGAGGGACTGGAGCCTTCTGGAATCCTCACGGGACCGTGGGCCGTGACTCTTCGATCACGCGTCACGTCGAACCCCAGGGTCGCCCTCGTGGTCGACGTCTGCGACATCGCAACGGGCCTGCGTCCGCCAGGTGATTGCCCGGGCGATGCCGAGCTCGTGCCCTTCGACGTACCGCGAGGCCGGCGCGCTCGTCCGCTACCTCGGCGCGGACGAGTCCCATTGGGACGACGCTTCTGTCCGCTACCTTCACGACAGTCCCAGTGACCGGGGGACTGTGTGGCTGCGGCTGGTACCCGAGGCCCTGACGGCAAAGGATTTGAGTTACTTCCGGCGCCGTATGACCCGTCGTCGGCCGTGCTCGCCGGAACCGTGGGTGGGTGAGGAGGCCGGCCGGACAGTCCTGCGAGGGCTGCTCCAACGCACCGAAGACGGCTCAGCTGTCCTTCAGGTCGGCGACTCGCGGGTGCTGTTCGATGTCGGCTCACCGCCACCGCCCGACAACACCTGGGTAGAGATCAGCATCGAGGCGTACAAGGTGGAGCTGTACCCCCTACGTGCCCTGACCGGTCGAAGAGGCCTGACATTGGTCAAGATCGCATGTCAGGGCACACCGGTTGGTGATCCCTGTCCCATGGAAGTCAGGGCGATGTCATCGAACTGTGAGTGGCGCAGATCCCTTTGCAGTGCCGGGTCACCATCTGGCGCGCAGCACGCCGTCGCTGTCAGGCAGGGCGGCATGAAACAACGGATGTCGCTCGTCGAGACTCAGGGGGCAATGCGCAGGCCGCTTGCGCGCCCGCGACCAGGATGGCGAGCGTGATGGTGATCGGTCTCGTCAATGGTGACGTGGCGGATCATTCCGGTCGGCTCTTCCCAGACGAAGTCCATGGACGCATCAGCGGGCAGCGCAGCAAGGACCGCGTCGACATCAGGGCTGAGGTCGGGCCAGACCGTCAGGGGCGCGCGAGGACCGAGCAGGGCGCGAACTGTGTCGAGATTGCCCGTGGTGAGGCGGTGCCAGCGGGTCGCGTTTCGCACGTGGGTCTCTTCAGGAGCAGGGTCCGCGACGAGGTGAGTTCGGTGCGGACCCGTCCCCAGAAGTCTCGTCGGCAGCCTCGGTCACCTCAGGTTCCTCAAGATCTGCGGCGTAGGGGAGGCGTTGATCGGTTGTGCGAACAGGCCGAGTTCACGGATCTGGGCGACCGCTCTGTCGCAGGGTTGGTCGCTGCTGACGTACACGTACTGGTCCCACCCGACGTGGATGGTGAACGTGTCCTCGCGCTCCAGCCTGCACCAAGCACCCCCGTCGCGGAGCATGACGCGCACTAGCTCCAGGGCGGCAGACAGTGAAACTTCGGCGCCGTCGTGGTAGCCGGTCAGGTCCGGCGGGAACAGGCCGGCGAGGCCGTGGTCTTCTGCCGGTTCCGCCAGGCCGAAATTGACGAAGCCGGTGACCTCGGGGTCACGGATCGCCAGCGTGTCGATGCCCGCCTCCCGGGCGAAAGCGGTGATCGCCTCAAGTAGGCCGCCTCGACCGGTCCGTGATCGCTCACGGTGTCCTCGGCTCCCGTGTAGTACCCGTGCTCGTCACGGTCAGCGGGGATCGATACTTGGTTATCTGGTGTGCGAAGGGCGGCGGCACGAGGCTCCCTGATCTGGTGAGACGGGGCCTCAGCGTAGTTCGACCACGGCCGCACAATCCCGCCAGTACGTCAGCGGGATGCAAGGTTCGATGACACAGCACAGTTGCGGTGCTGGGCCGGGGTTCTCCTATCGATCTAGACTCGAACACGTGAACGATTCTACCCGCGTGCCCGCCTCGACCTGCTGCGCTTCCTGGAGCGTGTGCAGGAGCGGGACCTGGCGCGCACCCGCCGTTGGATCGCGGACGAGGAGCGACGGCAGGCGGAGCATGCCCGCGGCGTGGCCAACCGGCCACCCGAACCGGACTGGCTCATCGAACGAGGCTTCGGCGACCAGCCGGCCACTCATGTCCACGCAGCTAGCTGCTGGTGCGCGCAAGGGGACCTGTCTTCGGGGTGTCACCGAGGATCAGGCGGCGGGCCCTCGCCGAGGGGTACCGCCGTGCGCGGAGTGTCGGCCGGGACTTGATGCTCGGCTCTCTGTAGTCGGCGCACTCCCAGGTGCAACACTTGCGGGTCTCGGGCGCTGAATGATCAGTGTTCCCCGGCTGTCGGCGGCCGGGGGAGCACCTGACCTCGCCTGTCCGAAGCGCAAGGCGGAGATCCACATGCCACAGCCGGTCCGTGGTCGCACCTCTGGAGGTATGCCCACCGCGCCATCATCGTCCACCCGCCGCTCGGAACCGGGGGCAGGCGGGTGACGGCGCGCGGGCAGATCCTCGGCCTCGCGCACTCCGAGACGCGGACGTCATCGAGTTCCTGAGGCGGGCCGGACTCCCGGACGCCGAGCGCTCGATGACCCGTCATGGGTGAAGTGAGTGGCGCGGCGGCCTGCGCCCACCACTACGTAGCGGCGTAGGCGCGCACAAGCATTGTTGCGGGCGGTGAGCCGCTACCATCGCATTCCTGTCACCGGTGGGGTGATCTGTGATGGGGGACAGATGGGTACTTGATCGGCCTTCTCCTGATCGTCTTCGGCGCCCCGCTCGTCGGTCTCGTGGGCAACTGGATCGAGGACGCCGGCCACGGAGCTGCTGGAAAGGTGATCTCCATCGGCGCATCGTGGTGATCGGCGCAGCCGCCTGGCTGATCATCAGCAACCTGTGATGCCACCAGCCGTCAGCCCTCAACCCGCGATGCCACTCGCGCCGTGGGACTCCAGCGCACGGAACCGAACTGTCAAGCGAAGTTGATCCGGCTTCACCTCGTACCAGCGGCGCCGGATGGGGTCTTGACGTGGAGGTACGGTCCGCGGGAGGTACAGGGGAATGAGTTTCGACTGGAGGGCGTACGCCGTGTGCATCGAGGAAGGGCAGGTACTGCTTGCCCGTCACGTGTCCCCGAAAGGGGAAAGCAACTGACCCTCCCCGTGGCCGGGTCGAGCATGCTGAGGATCCGTTCGATGCGGTGATCCGGGAGGTCGCGGAGGAGACCGGCCGCACCGCGCTGGTCGAGCGCCCGTTGGGGTGGACCCCGGTGATTCCCGCGGCCGAACGTAGCCGTCCCCCGGCGGACCCGAGCATCAGAATGTCGGCGTCTTCTACCAGGTGCGCGTATCACCGCAGGCCAACTGCGCCCGGAGCCGAACGGCGAAGTCGCCGAGTCCGTCTGGACCCCCGATTCCCGACGTCATTCGCCTGCGGCGATCGTCACTGGTCGACATCGGCCTCGCTCTGGCCCAGATGCTTCCGGCGACCGGCCATGTCGCTGCCGTCCCGGTCGGTGGCCTGATCCAGCACTGAGGCCCCATCGACATCCGGGAGTCGGCCGCTCCCCAGGCAGTCTGGCGCGCCGCTGGAGCGGCCGGCACATCCACGACTTGTCCTGCGTGGAGCGAACAGGCCACCTCAGCCCCGCAGAGGAGCCGGATCACCGGCCAACGAACGTGCTGAGTCCGGTCGTTGTGGCTGCCAAGGCCATCTCACGGCCCTCTTTCCACCGCCGTCCTCTCGCGCGTGGCGTGGCGTTCACCAGCCGCTTGTCAGGGCCTGATGCAGATCTCAGATCCAGTGAGAGGAGGGCTCACCCTGGTGCTTAGAGTGCGAACATGGCTGTCCCTGAGATCATCCCCATCGCCCATGAGCCGGACCGTCGAACGAACGCCGTCGGCCGGTTCAGCGGCGGCCAGCTCTCGCTTCGGTCACCTATGCATTCCGCGATGCGTTCGTGATGGGGGACGGCTGGGAGGAGCAAGCGACTCTTCGCCGTGCTGCACAAAGTTTGACCACGACGGACACCACCAGGAGTCCGACATCTGGTGCGCGGGTACTTGGGCAGAGCAGATCAGGCGTCCGCAAGACGAGCGTTCCGTGGTTGCCCGCGCGGGAAGCCTGGCTGGCCTCCGCCCTTGCCTCGCCTTCCTGAGCGTGAGTACTGCGATATTGCAGTCCGCCGTTCCAGCTCGGCGTTGATGGTGTGGTGTTCGGCCTCATCACGGAGTGCCATGGCGAGGGCGAGGACGGCGAGGACGACTGGCTGAACTCTATCCAGATCGATTGGGCTTCTCGGCTCCATGGAACGGTGAGTACGACACCTGAGAGGCCGAGCGGTCAGTTGGTGCAGGACCGGCGAAGTCAGGGAGAACGGCGAGGAACGTTTTCACCAGACGCCGCAGCTCACCCGCCGCCTGTGGCGGAAGGGGCGGGCAGGCAGCTTTCAGAACTTCCTGCTCGTCGGTTGTGCAGAAGGGGTCGCACAAAGGGCAACCGCCATCGCCGGAGAGAGCGCGCTGGAGCGGTGGGCTGTTCGTGACCACTGCTGCAAGGCCTGGGGTATCGCCCCAGGCCAGAGCCGATCGTGTTCGGGGGCGGGAGACCGCTCCGGCAAGCTTCCCGGAGCCACGTGGTAACCCGCCGCTGCAGGCGTACGGAAGATGAGCAACCAGGAGCCCACGGCATTTCGGTGCGGGAGAAGTGTTCGGCCCGCATGGCGGTATGCCTGCGCTGTTCTATATCCAATCTGTGTTGTTTCTAGAATGGTCGCGTGACGGATGACATTGATGCGATCGCGGTGCTCCAAGACCCCGTGCGGCGCCGACTGTACGAGTTCGTGGTGGCGCAGGGGCGTGAGGTCGGCCGCAACGAGGCCGCCGAGGCGACCGGGGTGGCGCGGACGCTCGCGGCACACCACCTGGACAAGCTGACGGCGGCCGGGCTGCTTGAGAGCGGCAGTCGCCGCCTGACGGGCCGGTCGGGGCCTGGAGCGGGGCGCCCGGCCAAGGTGTACACCCGCACGCGCGCCGAGCGGTCGGTGTCTCTGCCCGGCCGGGACTACCGGACGGCCGCCGAACTGCTCGCCGAGGCCGCCGAGGAGGCGGGGCTCGATGTCGGGCTCGGTGCGGCCGCGCGCGCCACCGGGGCGAGGCCCTGCGCGGGTCGGCCGCGCCCTGTGGCGATCTGGGTGCGGCGATGGAGCTGCTCAGGGCCCGCGGCTACGAGCCGTACATTGCCGAAGCCGAAGCCGAAGCCGAAGCCGAAGCCGAAGCCGAAGCCGAAGCCGAAGCTGAAGCCGAAGCCGAAGCCGAAGCCGAAGCCGAAGCCGAAGCCGAAGGCGCCGGAGAGGCAGGGTGACGGCGCGGGGCTCGCGGTCGTGCGTCTGCGCAACTGCCCTTTCCATGCCGTCGCCGAGCGCTTCCCACCCCTCGTGTGCGGCATGAACCTCGCTCTTCTCGAAGGGTTGATCGGATCGGACGGCCCGGTCCGTGCCCGCATGGACGCGCGGCCGGGGGAGTGCTGCGTGGTGCTGGAGCATTCTAAAAATAACGATCATTGACATAGAAATGAGGGACGTGTTGGGATGAGGCCATGACTCAAGCCGTGCCCGCCGCACACCTCGCCGAACTCAATGTCGTCACGCTCCGCCACCCCTTCGAGGACCCGCGCATGGCGTCGTTCGTCGAGTTGCTCAACCCGGTCAACGCCGAAGCCGACGGCGCCCCCGGCTTCGTGTGGCGGCTCGTCGAGGAGGGGGCCGAGGATGCGACCGGCTGCAGCCCCGCGGGCGAGGACGTCGTCGTCAACCTGTCCGTGTGGGAGTCCCCGAGGCCCTGTGGGACTTCACCTACCGCAGCGGACACCTGAGGTGATGCGACGGCGCCGCGAGTGGTTCGACCGACATCTCGAAGCACACCTGGTCCTGTGGTGGATCCCCGCCGGGCACATCCCGACCGTCGACGAGGCCTTGGAGAGGCTCGCGGACCTCCGGTCCCACGGCCCCTCGCCCCGCGCGTTCACCTTCGCCTCGTCCCATACCGCGGCCGAGGCAGCCCCGCGTACCTCGTGCGGCCGGACGTGCGGCCCTCACTCGCCGGTGCCACCGACGGGTGACCGAGCGGCCCGCCCCCGGCTGCGGAGTCCTCGCCACGGGGCGAGACTGCCTGGGCGGCCGTCCGTACGGGCGGCCCGGGGAAAGGAGTGCCGGTGTGACGGATCCCGAGACCGCGGACAGCGCCCTGGGCGAGTTCCTGGCCGATCCGCGGAACGCGGCCCTGGACCTGACGACGACCGTGGCCCACTGCGCGAAGGTGCTGGGCCTGCACGGCGCGGTCGTCTACCTCGCCGACCTCCAGCAGCGCCAGCTGGCTCCCTTGAACGAGGTGGCACAGACCCTCCCCGTCGACGACTCGCTCGCCGGCTGGGCCTACCGCACGCAGGCGCTGCGCGTGGAGGAGTCGGAACTGGGAGGGATGATCGCCTGGCTGCCCATGGTGGACGGGGCGGGAACGGCTGGGCGTCCTCGCCGTGCGCTCACCCGCACTCGACCCGGTCACCCTCCGGCGCAGCCAGACCCTTGCCCACCTGTGCGCCATGATGGTCACCTCCAAGCGCGCCTACAAGGACACCTACGTCCGCCGGGCCCGGACCGAGCCCATGCATCTCCCCGCCGAGATGCTGCGCGCCTACCTCCCGCCCCGCACGATCGGAACCACCCACGCCGTCTCGACGGCGGTCATGGAACCGGCCTACGAGATCGGCGGGGACGCCTTCGACCACGCCCTGACCGAGACGACGCTCCACGCGGGGATCCTCGACGCGATGGGACACAACCTCGCCTCCGGGCTGACCACGGTGGTGTCCCTGGCCGCCTGTCGCAACGCGCGCCGCACCGGAGCCGACCTGGCCGAGCTGGTGGAATCGGTCGACCAGGCTCTGGCCCAGTGGCTGCCCGACCAGTTCTGCACCGGGGTCCTGACCCAACTCGACCTCGCCATCGGCGAGTTGCGGTGGATCAACTGCGGTCACCCCGCGCCGCTCCTGATCCGCGACCAGCGCCTGATGGTCGACGCGATGGAACGCGACGCCGACCCGCCCTGGGACTGGCGGCCGCCGTCGCCGCACCGCCGCGGAGCGTCCACACCCCTGGAACTGGAGCCCGGCGACCGCGTCCTGATGTACACCGACGGCGTCACCGAAGCCCGCACCGGGACGGCGGAGAACTCGGACTCGACCGGTTCGCCGACTACATCATCCGTGCCACCGCGACCGGTGAACTCGCGCCGGAGACCCTGCGCCGTCTCATCCACTTCCTCGTCGACGCCCAGGACAACCGGCTGCGTGACGACGCCACGATCGTCATGTTCGAGTGGCGTCCGTCGACCCGCTGAGCATTCGCCGGCCGCTCGCCGGCCCCGCCGGCGGGTGGCCACGAGGAAACTGCCAGTTGCGTACGAGGAGTTGCCGTGCGGCGGGGGACGAGCACGGGGCATCTCGGCGCCCCGGAAGTGCTCCGGACCCGACAGCCCGTGCACCCTGCCAAGGCGAGGGAGTTCGCGTTCTCGCTCGCCCAGCACCGGGCCGATCTCGGAGGTCACCTATGTCCGTACCGTCCATCGGCCGCGGATTCAGCAAAGGCCCGTCCGGGCTTCGGGAGTCGTGCCCGTGGGACGTCCTGGTCACCCACATGCCGGGATGGCGGGAGTACGCGCTCGCCGAGGCGGGGACGCGGCGCAAGCCGTCCCGACGGGTGTCCCTGCCTTGGTCGCGCTGCTGTGCACGGCGTCCGCGGCGTACAGGGACGCTCCTGCTCATCCGGCAATCGGTGGAAGTGCTCGGCTATCAGGGCTGCGATCGCCCCGGAGTGGGAGGGTGGCGCGAAGGCCTGACGGCCTGGCCGCGCACAGGAGAGATCGTCCCCATCCTGCAGGTGCATTGCCGAGCGTCGATCGCGCGCCGGGAGCGTTGCGGGAACTGCACCAGGGACGTCACTTCGACACCCTGGTGGTGCAGATCTGACCTGACCCGGTGACGAGGGAGACCTCGTATGCGTATCGCAGACGCCGCGGCCGCAGCATGCACCACGCCCCTCGCGCTGTGCTTCTTCTGCGAGGACGTGGTCTCCTTCCCGCCACCGCACCGTACGGCGACCGGCCAACGGGTCTATGACGAGCGGGACCTGGCCCGGGGAACGGGTCGTCCGGCACCTGCTCTCCCCTCGGCCTGATCGTGGAGGACGTCCGCGTCCGCGCCAGATCCTGGCGCCGGAGCCGTCAGCCCCCTGCCTCAGGCGAGGGCGGTGGCCTTCTGCGCACGGCCAGGAGGGCGATGTCATCCTCGGCGTCCTCGCTGTAGTGACGCAACAGCGTCGCGCAGGGACTGCAGGGTGCGGGAGAGGGCGGCGGCGCCGGCAGAAGGTCCTCCAGGGACACGGCCAGGTCGATGCGGGGCCGTTCGATCAGTCCGTCGGTGACCATCAGCAGCAGGTCACCGTCGTCAGGCCAGGGCGGGCGTGGCGGGCTTGTGATCGAGGTTGAGGCCCAGCAACGGGCCATGGACGGGCAGAGTAGTCCGCGCCGCCGTCGGGTGAGATGACGAGCGAGGGGCAGGTGCCCGGCGTTGACGATGTCCATCGTGCCGCTGCGCGTGTCCAGGACCAGAAGACACATCGGCGGTGATCTCGGGGTGAAAGTGCACGAGCAGGCGGTCCATCAACTGCGGGATGCGATGCGGTTCATGGCCCTCCAACGCGTAGGCGCGCAGGACGTGACGCAGCTCCACCCTATGACGGTCGCCGCGGCCAGCGAGTGCCCGGCCACGTCGCCCAGCAGCAGTACACCGCGTTCGACGGCGAACGCGGCGTGAAAATCGCCGCCCAACTGTGCGCGGTCCATGGCGGGTACGTAGCCGACCGCGAGGTCGATCCCCCTCCAGCGCCGCCAGTTTCTGCGGCCGGGGAGGAAGGCGTGCTGGAGGTCGGAAGCGAAGCGGCGTTCGTCGTGGGCGGCCTGTTCCTCGCGTCGTGCGGAGTACCCGCTCCACGGTGGACAAGAGCTCCTCGGGCGCGACGGGAGACGCCAGATAGGCGCTGGCGCCGCCCTCAAGACCGCGGATGCGGTCACAGCCGTTGGCCTCCGCCGAGATGTGGACGATGGGGATAGGGAGGCAGCTTGGGGTCCCGCAGCGATCTGCCGGGCGAGCTCGAAGCCGCTCGTCACCGGCAGCCGCACATCGATGATCGCCATCTCCGGCGGTAGTTCGGAGCGGTGCAGAGCCGTCATGGTTTCGGAGGCCGAGGCGGCTTCCGCTGACTCGGTAGCCGGCCCGGCGGAGCACACTTCCCAAGGCTAGGCCGGTTGGGCTCATGGTGCGTCGACCACCAGAATCGTGGCGTTCGGCCCTAACGTGGATCTCGGCAATCGTCACGCGCGGAAACTACGGGGCTGGACCGGGCCGCACAAGCCCCCGCAGCCCTCGTGTGAGTGATCTCCGTCCCGTCTGTTCGCAGAGTCGGCGCTATCGGGACCCGCCCGGACATCGAGTTCGGGGTTCCGGGCTCCCGGAACCCCGGGCCTTAAACATCCTGTCACGATGCGGCCGTTGTAGTCGAGCGCTTCCTCGTGGTCGAAGCAGGATTCTGCGTCTGGCCCGCAGGAGTCGCAGTCGGCCGGGCGGTTGCCCGGCAGTGGCCAGCGGACGATTACGACGCGGCGGGAGTCGGCATCGACGACCTGGTGGTTGGTGGAGTATCGACAGTTCTTCGACTGCTCAGCGACGGTGTGATCGCGGGTGGGCGCAAAGGCGAGTTCGTGCGCCAATACGCCGCCACCAGCAGCACCGGGTCTTCCAATGACAGGCCCCACGGTCGCCCGAGTTGCGTCTCGTTCGCGATCTCGTGACGCACTACCGTCACCAGCCTGCCGAAACGGCGCTGGGCTCAGCCCGGTGAGCGGGCTCTCAGGACGGCTCCGACGCCGTGATCGCACCAAGCACACCGTGATCATTCCACTGCTTCAGGTTCTCCCTGCTCGGACGCGATGCGGCAACGTTCGACCTGCTCGGCCACGTGATCCATGAACCAGCGCATGATCTCGTAGGGGGATGACGTATGCTCGTCATGGCTGTGGGATGTGGACGGTGGGTTCCTGGTGCGGATCCTCGTCGGGGATCACCGCCACCACGAAAGGCCGTCCCAGGCAAATGGGTTTCCGCACTGGGGATCTCAGCCCACGCCGCCGGCGCGAACAGCCTCGCTCAGCTCCACACACCATGCGATCGTCCACGGCAAGGCGTAGTGGAACTGAAGGCATAGTGACGACCCGCATGGACGCGCAGCTCTGGCATGTCCGCAGACTGTCACAGCCCCGCGTCGACGGCTCGCAGTATCCGGCTCAGCACCTGACCTGGTCGTCAACCGGCCTTTACAGGTCAGCCCTTGGTTGGCGAATGGTGCCAACTGCACAGCCTATTCAAGGGTGTCGTGACTGAGTTCGACAGTTGGCGGTGTGCTGGGGTCTATCACGGGCAGTTGCGACGGTGAGGTAGCCCAGACCCGGCTTCAGAGTGGAAGGGCCATTTCGTGTTCGAGGTTCGCCACCAGGACGGTGCGCACCAGTGACGCGTCCGTCTTCGTTCGGTACGGCGGGAGGGCCCGCCTCTCCTGTTGTTGCATGGCCACCCGCGAACGTCGGCGACTTGGCACCGGGTCGCGCCCGTCCTCGCGCCGCGGCTTCAGCGTCATCTGCCCCGACCTACGCGGGTATGGGCGCTCCCGCGGCCCGGCGCCTGCTTCGGATCACGTTCCGCACTCCAAGCGCGCCGTGGCCCAGGGACATGGTCGAGGTCATGCAGACGCTCGGCCACCAGCGCTTCGGTCTCGTCGGCCACGACCGGGGGTCGCCGTGGCCCTCCGCCTGGTCCTGGACCGCCCCTCCGCAGTGACCCGAAGTGGCGTTCCTGGACGGCCTCTCTCTGAGCGAGCACCCTGACCCGCGCGGATGCCCGGTTCGCCACCGCGTGGTGGCACTGGTTCTTCTTCGCCCAGCCGGAGATCCCCGAACGCGTCATCAACGCCGATCCGACGCCTGGTACCGCGGTGACCCCCGAAGTCATGGGGCAGGAGAATCACGACGAGTGGAGGGCCGCCACCCGCGATCGAGACGTCGTCCGCGCCATGCTGGAGGACTACCGCGCCGGGCTCACCGTGGACCTCCACCACGAAAAGCGGGACCGTGCCCGGGGTGCACGGATCGGCTTTGCCCGGTGCCGGTTCTGTGGTCGCTACGAGACGACTTGGAGGACCTTGTACGGGGACCCCGCGCACCATCTGGCGCAACTGGGCCGACGATGTCCAGGGCTATGGCATCGACTCCGGCCATCATGTGAGCCGAGGAGGCCCCCGCCCGCTCTTCTGACGCTCTGGGCGACTTCTTCCATTGCTGACGCCGCCTGCGGAAGATGATCGCTGGGAGGGAATGGAACATACGCCGAAGTACCATCCTCGCAAGGCTCTCCGGCCGGTACTTCCCCACCTTCGCAGTGGCGTGGTCGGACGGAGACATCCCTTGTAGAGAGGCAGAGCGCGATGACTGTGGCTGAGGAGTTGGTCGCGTGCGATGAGTCTTCTTCGGGAGCACGCGCCGGCCGATCACGCGGATCTGCCGGCTGCTACGGAGCAGATGCTCGCGGCAGCTGAGGAACGGATGGGCATCTCCTCCATGGGGACCTGCGCACGTGGCTGTTGCGGAACAGTTCCGATCTCGCCGGAGGAAGACGCCGACGACGACGTGATGTGCTGCGGCTTCGACAGGTTCGACGTGGAAGCTTCTTTCTGGGCATCCGGGCGATGGAGTAGTCTGTACGCGAACCGCTCCAGGCCCGGTGGATTCGACCCGCCGGATCAGCCGGACCACCCGTTCTGGCGCACGAATGGATCCCGTTCCTTTCGGACCAGGACGGCTGGAGGGAAAAGTTCGTCGATGTGCGGGACGGGCGCGTGTCGGCAGATGGTTCGTAGGAGCCCACGGTCACGGGCAGTACCGTCTGATGGCCCGGTATTTCGACTCCGTGGAAATGCTGGCGAGGATCGCCGATGGACGCTCCCGGTCTGTCGGTTCACCGAAGGGCGACTTGCTTGGTCGTGAGACAGCTCCTTCACCGGATGATCGGCCGTCGCCGATCCGTCCTCGCCCTGGAACGGCGATGAGATGCATCAGCGCCGACGCTCCAGGGTGAGGTAACGGCGGCGAGGGCGGTCATGCGGTAAACCCACTGCCCGGGACCTGCCAGCGGCGTGGCATGCGCGCTCCCGTTCTCGCCGTCGGCGACGGAGCCCTGGGCTTGGAACGCGTTGAACGAGTATTCCCGAAACGCGCCACCAAAGTTATCTGGGTTCACAGGAACGGCCAACTGCCTCGACAGCCTCCCGTCAGCGTCAGCCCACGCGGCAAAGAAGGCCATCCAGAACATCTACAACGCCGGGGACAAGGAGCGTGCGGCCGCCGCGGTCAAGGCGTTCGCCAAGTACAGCGCGAAGCCCCCAAGGCCGTCAAGAAGATCGTCGATGACGAGGGATGAGCTGCTGACGTTTCTGCGATTCCCCCGCCGAGTGAATGCACCCACCTTGTCGCCCTCGTCCGCGCTGGGGCCCGCTTTGAACGCGGCCAGCTCGCTTGACCGGTCGCAGACGACCGCAGCGTGAATAGGGTGGCGGACCTGCCTCGAAGTTCGAGAACATCCGGTCATGTTGGATGGCACGGCAGGACAGGGCCTTCCGGTCGGCCTCGGGTTCCGGCCGTATGCGGCGACGAAGACCACGGCGCCATGGCCGCGGTGCGGCTGGGTGTGTCGAACGGGACCGGGTCGATGTCCATTCGGTAGTGGAAGGGCTCCCGACAGCGGCGGAGATCGCCGAAGCTTCTGCCAAGTCGGAGGAGCCGTCCAAGAACCAGATCCTGGTGGTGATCGACGAGGCGTCGTCGGCTGCGCGACGATCCGGTGGTGGCAAAGCGGGACGATACGTGGCTGTACCTGCACCGCGGCTACTCTTGCCCGAGCATCGCGGCCCAGGGCATCGGCTCCAGCCATGCTGAGCTGGGCCGAAGAGCGGATCCGCCAGCTCGTCAATCAGCATGGAACGGCGCGGACGGCGGTGATCGGCGCGAACGCCGTGGCCTCCGAGCAGGACGCCACGGCACTTCTGCGGGCAGCCGGCTACCGACATGTCTTCAGCCTGGTCGGTGAGCGGGCTGGACGATCTGCAGCAGGTGCCCGAGCCGGGGAGCGGAGGCGCCAACCGGGATACGGACAGGGCCGATCCGGGACAAGCCACTACCGTGCAGCCTGGAGGACGGTCGTCGATTCGTACGCGGACCGCGGTTTCACTCAGAGATGGCCTTTCCAGGACTTCGTCGACACCGCCGACCCGGCATGCTGGAGGGCTGCCTGGAACGGGCAGGACATGGTCGGCGTCGCCCTGTGCTCCATCCGCCGTCACGACCACACCGTGGGCGAGGTGGAAGAGCTGAAGTGTCCGGATGGACCAGCGACGCCTCGGAATCGGCCGGGTCCTGCTGCTGGACGGGCTGCGGGAGCCTGCGCGAGCAGGTGCAACGACCGCTCGGCTGTTCACGGGCACGGCAAATCCGCACCGGTCCTACGACCTTTACGAGAGTGTGGGGTTCCGGCGGCGGAACGAGTACGTCCGTTACCGCAAGCCGCTTGCTTGATCGACCGGCCATGGGGCTGTCGGGCCAGTCCACAGGGGTTTGGCGCCCGCCAGGACGGGTGGCCGACGACGGCCGTGACGTAGGCGTGGGCGGTGCCGACGGATACTCCGCAGCCGGCGGCGATCTGTGCGAGCGTGTCGTGCCGGTGTAGGCAGACGCGGCCGATCAAGGCCGGGCTGGTGGGGTGGCAGCTTGCAGCGTTGGTCACCCTCACGGATGAGGATGAGCATGGATACCCACTCGACCAGAGCGTGAGGCAGGTCGAGTGCAGCAGGCTGGGGTACCAACAGGGCTCCTGTGCCTATGGGTTGAGATCGTCGAGCACCTTCCTCAACGGCCCGGGAGCCCTGTGCACTGGTCCCTCATCCTGACTCGGCCAGGGACACTCGATCAGGGGTCACTCTGAACGAGCTCAGTGATCAGCGAATGATGCCCAACGTGATGGCGGTCGGCGTGATCAACGAGCCCAGGCCGGCCAGGGATGGTTACGGCCTCGTCCTTGCTCGTTTTGTCGGGGTCGACCTCTCTTCGTCAGGTCGTCCAGCGAACTCCGTTGACTGTCAGCTTGTTCACCGAGGAGAGCAGGCCTGCAGTTCGGACGGGGACTGCCTGCTGGCCGGTTCTGCGGGGGTGGCCCATGGTGCTGAGCGCCTCACTCGTCGCTCTCCTTCCAGGGAATTCCTGAGCTTCGTGCCTGCTCCACAAGATGAAGGGAATACGCATCGGACTGGGCAACCGAGCAGTGCGGCGCGCTTCGCGTGCTGGGATCAAGGAATGTCGCACCCCATGCACATGCCGCGCCGCTCGGCGTTCACCGCTTGCGGGCCACGCCGCACATCGCGACGTCCACCGCGTCATCGGCGGGAAGGTGGCGTCCGGGCGCCAGGCCGACGTGGCGACGACGCCCGGTTCCACGACGTCCAGGCCCGAGAAGTAGTCGGCTATCTCCTGCGGTGAGCGCAGGTGGTAGGTGTTCGCCGACTGCGCGTTGTACGCGGTCACGGCTGCGTTCAGCGCTTCGTTGGTGTTGATGCCGTCGCTCAGTGCGATGTAGCTGCGGACGGCAACGCCTCCAGAAGCGTGGCAATCAGTTCCCGCGGGGCGGTCGGCGTCCGACAACGTGGCCCATGATGCCGAGCAGGGTCAGGCCGACCGGTCGGCTGAGAGTCCAGCGCGTGCGCCGCTTCGGCCAGAATCCGCTCGGGATTGCGCGTCCTCCGACAGGTAGGCGCACGCCCCTCCGGGGTGCTGGTCAGCGGGGCTCGGGGCGTGGGCGAGGACGAGCGGGTCGTTGTCGACGTAGACGATCCTGCTGTCCGGGGCGATGCGCTGGGCCACTTCGTGGGTGTTGTCGGCGGTGGGCGGCCCGGTGCCGATGTCGAGGAACTGCCGGATGCCCGCTTCGGCCGCAAGGTAGCGCACGGCGCGCACGAGGAATCCTCGCTGGAGCCGTGCCACGGCCGCGAACTCCGGGAAGGTCGACAGAATGGCGTCGCCGAGCCTCGCTGTCGACCTGGTAGTTGTCCTTGCCGCCCAGGAGGTAGTTCCACACGCGCGCCGAGTGCGGGCGGTCCGTCTGCAGTCTGCTCTTCAGATCAGCGTTCATGTCATCCATGGGCACAGCTTCACACGGAGCAAGGAGTCGCAAGGTCAACTCGCGACAACGATGCCCTCTTCACGTCGCGTCGCCCTGCACCGGGAACAACCAGGCATGGCAGTGGCGCAGGGTCCGCCTGCTTCCAACTGCTCGGTGATCAGAGTGATGAGTGACGGCGGGCCGGCACCCCTGCGCCGTGCTCTGGCCACACGGGCGTCGTGACGACGGCGTTGTCGGCACCTGACGCCGGCGCAGTGGACGGCACAGGGCCCGGGTGCGCCACGGCAGCCCCGAGCCTCGGATCCCCTGATGGAGTGCCCCACCGCGCGTGGACCGCCAGAGGAACCCAGGGCGCCTTCGGTGCGTGAGGCACCGCGAGAGGGGCAACGTGTGTCTCTCGGTCCGGACCGGTGGCCGTCTTCCTCCCACGTCCCGCTTCAGGACCGCCCTATGCCCTTCCTGCGCGCCCTCCGCCACCGCTTGCACCCAGGCCGTCGTCGCACTCGGTCGCCGCAACCCCGCGACCCGCGCAGAGCGCGTCTCGTTCTCCTCGCACCGGACGCCGGTCCTGCCCCGCATGCCGGTCTCCGCTTTTTCCGGTCCGACTCCACTGCGAGGACGGCCAGTTGGTGCCGCTCCTGATGGCGCTCCGCTACGACCGGCACGACCCCTTCGCCGTTCGCCTCGCGTTCCACGGCCCCGG
Source organism: Streptomyces sp. KL116D (assembly GCF_030766975.1). Taxonomy (NCBI): domain Bacteria; kingdom Bacillati; phylum Actinomycetota; class Actinomycetes; order Kitasatosporales; family Streptomycetaceae; genus Streptomyces; species Streptomyces sp. KL116D. The sequence goes on from NZ_JASERH010000053.1 coordinate 20,680, forward strand.
CGGGTGCAGCACGCAGTGGTGGTCCAGGGACCTGCTCATGACCGGCTCCAGGCCGAACACGGTCCACGGTGACGTACTGGTGTGGCCCTCCTGGACGGTTCGGGCAACGAGGGTACTGCTGCTGCGCCTGTTCCGACGACGCCAACGCACTTATCGAGGTCCGCCGCGGCCCCTTGAGGCACTGGCTCGCCCAGCACCTACATTGCCGTCCCTGCCGGATCGGAGATGGGCGAGGTGGACTGGTCGGAGGAGATGCGGCAGCTGGCGCGTGACCTGTGACGCAGCCACCGCCGTACCGCCTTTCCCGTGACGGGCCCCTTCCCCCGGCCGGCCGGAGGTGGTGTCTGAGGGCCCCTGGCAGCTGGGTAGGTGGAGGAGGGTGTGCTGCGAGATTGGTTGGTGGACGGGGCTGGGGCTTGGTGGGGGAGTGGGGAAGAGTGAGTCTCCCTCGCACGGTATGACGGATGGGCTGGCGACAGGCGTGTGCCGGGACAGCAGCGACCGGCGTGCGCGACTCGGCGGGGCCCGCGATGGCCGACCGCCAACTCCACTTCACCCCTGGGCCCGTCCGCCCTCCCTGGCGCGAATGCGCCGGCTATACCCGCCTCGGTCGGGCATCCACGCGTCCTGCCCCTTGCCGAGGAAGGCTCACCTCCACCCGGCTTAAGCCGTTCTTCGCGCTGTGTCAGAAGCGGTCTTCGTCCGTGGTCGTCCAGCAGGGCACCGAACAGGGGAGACGGCGAGGGTGATGCGCTCGCCCCGGGTGATGGGGGTGACTGCGTGGCAGACGCGGCTGCCCCTAGGTCGCGTCTGTTGGCCTGGGGTGTTTAGGGCAAGGCTGCCGGGCAGCCGGGCTTTGAGTGCTTGGGACAACAGGCGCATCTGCGGGAGTGGTGCATCCAGATGCTGGGGCTGTCGCTGCTCACCGCGGACCTATCCGTGAGCAGCGACTGGAGGACCCCTGATGGCCACCCGCCACACCCACGATGATGCTCCCGACACCACCGAGGCGTTTCGCCGGCTTGCTGTCGCGCCGGCAGGGCCGGGAACGCGAGCTGCTGGTGGAGGAACTGGTGACGGCCTGGCTTCCGATGGCGCACCGCCTCGCCACCAAGTTCCGGGACCGCGGGGAGAACCTTGAGGATCTCCGGCAGGTCGCGGCGATGGGGCTGGTGAAGGCGGTGGAGCGCTACGAACCCGACCAGGGCGCGTTCGAGGCGTACGCGATCCCGACGATCACCGGGGAGATCCGGCGTCACTTCCGTGACCACGGCTGGGACGTGCGGGTGCCGCGCCGCGTGCAGGACCTGCGCAACAAGGTCCGCACCGTACGCCGCGACCTGCTCAACCGGCCCGGCCACCCCGGGTGAGCCGACCGCAGAAGTGGCGCTGCGCGGGCGGGTCTGACGGTGGATCAGGTCCGTGACGGCATGGGAAGCCCTGAGAGCTACAGGGCCCTGTCCCTGGACGTCGAATTGACCGGGACGGACGACGGCTTCAGCCTGGCCGACACTCTCGGCACCGTTGAGGCGGCCTACGACCGCATCGATGATCGCGAAGCCGCCAAGGAAGGTCTGCGCGCCCTCCCGGAGCGCGAGCGCGAGATCCTCTACCTGCGCTACTTCGAAGACATGAGCCCAGGCCCGCATCGGCGAGAAGATCGGTGCTCTCCCAGATGCACGTGTCCCGGCTGATCGCCCGGAGCTGTGCGCAGGTCCGCAACCATGCGCTTGGTGCGGCCGCTTAGCAGCCGCAGGTGCGCTCCCCGGGCCGGCGACGTCGTGACGTGCCGCAGCCCAGGGCTACCGTGTAGACAGTCGGCGCTTGGGACCACAGGGCGCTCGCTCGCGGCCCCTCATAGCGGCTGCGGCGCCCGCCGCCGTCCCATCGCGTGATCGGAACATCCATGAGAAATCCTGCGCACCAGCCCGTCGTGACGTCCCAGGCGCGCCGCCATCTGTGGCTCATCGAACTGGCCGGCACGGTCACCGAGCACGAACTGGGAAGCCTCTACGCCGCAACCACCACCGCGCTGGGCCGGCACGCGCGATTGCCTTCGCGCTGAGCCAGGTCGATCGGTGCGATGCCGCACTGGCCTGCCATCTTGTCAGCACTCCGGCGCACCCGCCCGGTGATGCTGATAGCGCCCTCGCGTCCGGTGACGCAGGCTGCTGGCCCAGCTGCCAGCAGCATCACGGCTGCCGGTCTACTCCGACTTGGCGGCAGCGCTGAGCGCCACAGCAGCGACATGAGACCTCGCGCCCGCGCGCCCGGGGCGATCACCCTGTGGTCTTCTTCGCGGTCTTCCCCTCCCGATCCCTTGAGCTGCTGTCCGCTACCGATCTGGCCGGCGGTGCGAACGCCTCGAATCCGAAGCCGTAGAGCTCCGCAATGCGGTGGCCGCGCGAGCCGTGAACCACTTCCCGATTGAACAAGTTCGTCAAGGCTGCGCCAGCGAGACCGTGGGAAACCCTGCGCCTGCGGGAGAACAGCGCGATGCGCGCAGCGAGGCCGGCCCCGATCGCGGCTGCGGCGGGTGAACGGGAGAGCGGACTCGTCGCTGGTTGACGAGCCCGCCACCAAATCAACTACAGGTGTTCGTGCTGTACATCGAGTACCGCCACTTCGAGTTGACGGAGAAGAAGAAGCACTGGTCAGCCAGCGGCCGTACGCCTCGATGTCCTGATCGAACTGCTCCCCGACGTACGTCAGTTATAGGTACTCCCCAGAGGCATATGCGTGCTTGCGTACAGGGGCCGAGGCAGGCAACGGTGAGGGAAGAGAGGGCACCGCGGCCGAGGCGCTGCGCGACATCGAGGCGGCGCGGAACGTGCCCGCCTGACGCCAACTCCGTGCCGGGATGGTTCAGGCCAGTGGGCGAGGCATCTGGTGGGCAGTCAGGCCGACCTGACTGCCCACCAGGATCCCGCCCACCGGAGATGCTGGGGTCTTGTCCTGGCGGCTGTGGGTGGCGTGGCTCCTGCTCATGCTGCGCCTCGTGGCGCGCCGCTCCTGGCAGAAGGCCTGAGCGTTCTCCCTCCAGTGCCGAAGATGTCGCACGCGACAGCGGCCCTCGGCGTCGCACTCGCGTGCAGGGTCAGGTGAAGTTCCCACGGCCAGACCCAAGTTCAGCACGGATCAGGGGCCGACCATCAGTCCGTCATCCAGGCCGTCCATCGTGGTGGCACAGCGGTTGGATCGGTGTCCGTTCCGTCTTGAGCGCCTCGCCGCGAGTGTGTGTGACAGGCGTGGGTATCCGGCAGGCAGGAGGACCACATGTCACACCTGCCGAAACATGAAGCGCCAGGGTTGGGCCAGACCAGGATCCAGCTGGGTTCCAAAGTATGCTGGCCCATGCTCTGCCTCACCGTTGCACTGCTGGTCTGGCGCATCGTCGACGGAGACAGCCCAGGGAAGATCACGGTCACGGCGGGCATCGCCCCTCGTATTCGTCTGTGACCCTGGTCTCCAACCGGTCAGCAAGACGGCGCTCACAGAACGAAAACCCGCACCGCCCCCTGTAGCCAGCCGCATTCGGCGGGAGGCCGCGCGGAACGGACCCGGTGTGACGACGCGCAGGCGCAGGACCCGATCGACCGCGTATACCCACACATTTCAGGCAGCGTTGATGCCAGGCGCCCCGTCGCGATGGGTGTCCCAGCGCACGACCGCACAGCTGTCCGGCGGCAGGAACTCCACGAACCTCGTGATCAGCCTCGCTCTCGCCCATCCCGCCGCGATCACCCCGTGCGCCATGCTCATCAGCGGCGACGTGGCCGCCCCACATCACCCGCCGCCGCATCGTCCGGCCTGCGCCGCACCCACCCGGGCGCGATCAGCCTCTCGACGAGCCGCACCCGGGAGGCCGACGACGGCCTCGCCCAGGCCTGCGCGCCCGCGAACCGCACACTGCTCAGACGCGGCCCCGTCAGCGCTGGGACGCCTTGCGCTGCAGAGCTTCGCGCCGGGAGCGGAGCTTCTTCTGGCGTTTCTGGCTGGCCTTGCGGCGCTCTGCGCGCTCGCGGGCGGCGGGGCTCCTGAGTTTGGTGTGGTCCGGCAGGGCGGAACAGCGCCCACGCCAAGCCGATGATCAGCAGAAGGAACACGATGCCGAGTGCGGCTGCGGCCCCCGGCGGCAGGTCTCCGACCTGTTCGACTCGTGTACGGATGTTCATGCGTCCCCCGGGGTCCCTACGCCCATGCTTGTGAAGCCGGACCTTAACAAGTGCCTTTGCGTCATGGACCTTCCCGCCCACGAGAGATGCGATGCCGTGGGCGCATGGGTATACAGGGCTCAGGGTCCTGCCGAGCCGAAGGTGCCGGTCATTTCGGACGAACGCGCCCTTTCCGCCTGTTCCCCATCGGCTGGCGGCGCCCAACCGAAGGTTCTGCGCCGTTGTTCAGCCTTGCTACGGGTCGCTCACGTTCGGCGTGGGCGACGTCGAAGAGCGCCTCCCTCGCTTGTGCGTGGCCGTCGAGGAAGTCGCGGAGAACCGGGCGATGCTTTCGGCGTTCCGAGGAAGCCCCGCTCGATGAGGGGCAGCCTTCCCTGTGACTGAGCGCACAGTCGAAGGCGCGCCGCGCTGACCCCGCTCCGCCACTTGCCGGCCGGGCGGTGGACGGGAGACCACTCCGGCCGCACCGACCCCCGCCACCTGGACGAACCAGCCCTCACCCGGCGATCGGGGCACAGCCGTTCGCAGCTTCTCCGCAATTCATTAAGGATTGAAACGGGTTTGAGAGTAGCGGTCTTCCGCTGGTTGCGAGCCGGGTACCGGGCGTGGTTAGCATCGGCGGTCGGGTCGAGCGGGCACCTCCTGCAACAGGCCGTGATGTGCGTGCAACCCTGGCAACCAACTGGAAGGTGGTGGAGGTTCGCCTGCGTGGGCCTCACATGATGATTTCCTCTCCGGAGCCCCCTCAGTTCGCCCGGCGCCGGGCTGACCGAATCCCCCACGAACCACCCGTGCGCCAAGGTGATCGCGGACGCGGAAGGCGTGGTCGTCGCGTGCGACGACGTGGCCACCGTGCTGCTCACCGGGCTGACTACGGGCACCCTGCTGCGCGATGTCGCTCCCGACTGGCTGGTCCGAGCACACGAACGGATCGCATCCGCGGAACCGGCCCTGCGCGCACCTGCTGGAGACCGTGCAGGGCTCCGTCGGCGACCAGCAGGTGGACGCGATTCCCAGTCTCTCCGGCAGTGATGCGGTGACATGGTGGCTGGTGGACCACCGTGACCTGCGCCTCGTGCGGGCACAGCTGGACGAGGAACGCGACCGCAGCCGCCTCTTGCAGGACATCTTCACGGAACTACTGGCCTCGTTGAACATCGAGCGGTGCATGGAGGTGACCCGCGCATGACCGCGGACCACCTCGCGGACGTCGCCGTCGTCGTGGGCGTCGGCAGCGGCCGGTCCCATCCGGTGACGTGGGCTGTCCGCGGCGGACCGGTGCGCCGGAGGCTGATCTCCATCGACGCAGGAACTGCCCGGCCTCGCGGAGGCGTTGGCCCGGATTCCCGCCGGTGCCCTCCCGCTGGATCGACCCCGCCTCCGTACCTGACTGGGCCGTACCGGAGGAACTGCAGGACGGCCCCGGTCGCCGACATCGGCTCGGTCGTGGTGGTGCCGCTTCCCGGACACGGACTGCCCGCCGGGGCGATCATCCTGCTGCGCCGCAGCACCGAGACCGCCTTCACCCAGGAGGAAGAGGCCTTCGCCCGGCTGTTCGCCGCGCGCGCGGCGCCGCATTGTCAGCGGCCCGCCTGTACGCGGAACAGGCGCACATCACCGAAGTGCTGATGCGCGACCTGCTGCCACCGCCGCTGGAACGCGTGCGCGGCATCGACTTCTCCGGCCGCTACCGGGCCTCCGCCTCGTCCGACCGCATCGGCGGCGACTTCTACGACGTTCATCCCGCCGGCCACGAGGACGGAGAGACGTTCGCCGTGCTGGGCGACGTGTGCGGCAAGGGACTGGAAGCGGCCGTCCTGACCGGCAAGATCCGCAACACGCTCCAGGCCCCGCTGCCGTTCGCCGACGACCACGCCCGCATGCTGTCGCTGCTCAACAGCGCCCTGCTGTCCTCGCACCACACTCGCTTCGCCACGATGGCGTTCGCGTCGGCTTCCCGCGTCGGTGACATCGTCAGGCTCCGCGTGACCAGCGCCGGACACCCGCCACCCCTGATCGTGCGCCGTGACGGACGGGTCGAGGAGACCACGACGCGGCACGCTGATCGGGGTGCTGCCCGAGGTGACCGCATCGACCGTCAAGGTCGAACTGCGCCCGGGGAGACCTGTCTGCTCTATTCCGACGGCATCACCGAGGCACACGGCGGCTGGGGACTCCATGTTCAGTGAGACCCGGCTGCACGACGTTCTCACCAAGTGCGCGGGACTTCCGGCCGAAGCACTCACCGAGCACGTGCAGATGGTCGCGACCCAGTGGGTGGATGACGGTCCGAAGGACGACATGGCGCTGCTGGCCATCAGCGCCCCCAGGCCGCCCGCCCCACCGCGGGCGACGGACACACGCAAGGCAGGTTCACCGCATGACCCACGCGGGCACGATCGCACCGGGCGAGCTGCGCGATCAGCTGTGGAGGGCCTGAGCGATGTCGACGAAAGACGCGCGGCCGCCGTGGTGCACTCGGCGCTCGACACCGCGAACCGCCGGACTGACCCCTCAGGAAGCGGGCGAGCGCGTTCTTCTCGGCATCGTGGCACCGGCACAGGCACGCGTCGGTGCGGGAGTGGGCGGCCAACAGGCTCACCGTCGCCCAGGAACACGCCGCCACCGCGATCAACGAACGCTGCGTGGCGACGATTGCAGCGACACCCCCGCCACCGGGGCCGGCACGCGGACACGTCACGGTGGCCTGCGTCGACGGCGAATGGCACGCCCTGCCGGCCCGCCTGGTCGCCGAAGTGCTGCGCCTGCGCGGTTGGCACGTCGACTACCTCGGCGCGCAGGTCCCCACCGACCACCCGTGGTCGCGCACCTGCACCGACGCAGCTCCGACGCCGTCCTGCTGTCCTCGTCCATCCCCCACGCACCTGCCCGTCGCGCACAACGCGATCAGCGCCTGCCAAGCCGCCGGCATCCCCGTCCTCGCGGGCGGCGCCGGCTTCGGCCCCGACGGCTCCTACGCGCGCATGATGCAGGCCGACTGGGCCCCCGACGCGGTGGGAGCCGACACCGCCCTCACCCACGGCCTCACGCGCCCCTTCCGCGGCCTCGGCCCGGCTGGCCGGCGCGGACCTGCCCCACCTGAACGACCAGGAATACACCATGGTCCGCCAGAGCCGCCGCCAGCTCGTCAAGCAGACCTTCGCGGACGTGGAAGAGAGCTTCCCGCCGATGCGCGACTACACCGCGTTCCAGCGCGATCGCGCGGTCGAGGGACCTCGACCACATCGTCAACCATCTCGCCGCCGCTCTCTACGTCGACGACCCCGCGCTCTTCACCCGCTTCATCGCCTGGACCGCCGGCATCCCTCACCGCACGCGGCGTCCCGGCCCACAGCCTCCCTGCCCGCCCTCGCCTCACTCAGCCGCCAGCTGAGGCGACTTCCCTCCGCACCAAGACCGCCCTCGCCCAGGCACACGAAGCGCTGGTCGTTGTGCCCGGACAGCGCTCATGAACGGCGAACAGCTGCAGATCACTTCCAGCGACGGACCCGGCGTACTCGTCCTCCACGTCACCGGATGCCTCGACTACGACACCGGTGAACAGTTCACCCACTACGCCAAGGCCGCCATGGAAGACGCTCAGGCCATCGTGAAGACGGTCACCGTGGGACTGCGCCGGCCTCACCGGAATCGATTCCCATGGGCCTTTCGGTCCTGCTCGGCCTGCGGCGCCGCACCGACGAGGCAGGGGCCGCGCTCGCCCTGAGCAACCGCCCACCGCGTCTGAACCGCTTCCTGGAGATCACGGGCACTCTGGACTACCTCACGCTCCAGCCTCGGGTACGGGCTGCGGGCGACGGTGCAGCACCCGAGCCCGCAGCAGACCACCCCGGCCCGCACACTCGGAACGAGACCAGAACAGCTCGACACCGACGCCCCTGCGTAATCGGCCTGCCTGGAAACCAGAGATTCCCAGGTCTTTCCGTGGCGACGAACCGGGTCAGGGACCCGGCGGACCGGGTTGGTACCCGGTGGAAAACCGTGCCTGCCCTCGAACTCCCGCGCCATCCCAGCCCGTACTCCTGAAACCGCACCCACCCGATCGAGGACGGCCAGGCGGATGACTACTGTGCTGCTGTGGCTACGCGGTCGCGGAGCAGGGCGAGCTTTTCGGCCGCGCCGGTGTGGGGAGCGGCCCAGTTCAGCACGATGTGCGGGTCGGCGCGTTCGATGGTCATGATGTCGCAGTCGAGGACGATCTCGCCGAGGTCGGGGTGGACAACTGTCTTGTGCGAGCGCCCCGATCGGCCGGGTTTCGTAGCAGGTCAGAGGTCGGCGAAAGCGCGGGTTGGTCTCTCGCAGTCCGTCGATCAGCTCGGTGACGGCGCGGTCGTCGGGTACCGGTCGGCGGCCCGGCGCAGGTCGGACACCATCATGCGTTCGAAGGCGTCGGCGTGTGCGGCGCCGCGCTCGATGCGGGAGGCGCCCGGTGCGGGCGAGGCGGCGAAGTGCCCCCAGATCCAGATTGCTCGACCGGGCATCGGCCTAGGGCCGGGACTGCCTGAACAGCTCGGCCCAGAGCGGGGTTTGCTCTGCACGATGTCCCAGGAAGCGGTGAAGACGGCCAGCGGTGTCGCTCATCCGGTCAATCATGCGCTGCACGCCGGGTGGCACTACGTGGCACTGTCCCGGACGGCGGGACGACCGCGCCGGCCAGTCGGTAGGAGCAGTTCGCGCTCCACGGCATTGAGTCTCAAAGTCCGGGCGAAGGCCGCGAGGACTTGCCGGGAGGGGTTCCTCGCGCGGCCCTGTTCGAGCTGTACGAGGGTAGTCGGCGGAGATGCCCGGGCCAGAACCGCCAGCTCCTCACGGCGCAGGCAGCCGGGAACTCGTCGATTGCCTGCCACCGGCAGACCGACCGCGGCCGGGTCTATGCGTCTCTCCACGCCCGCAGTGCTGGGCCGAGCTCGGTGTGGGTGGTCATGGATCCAGTATGAGTCTGCTGGTGAGGAGCTGGGTGGTACTGGCGCTACCAGGGACGACAGCGCCTGGTGCACCCTGCGGCCCGGCCGAGTATCGACGTGTCAGTCAAAGCGCGTCAGAGCACGGCGGCACCTTTGCCGACTTCTGGCAGCGCCTCTGTACAAGGAGATACCCAAGATGACTCCCACCATCGGAATCATCGGCTCTGGTCTGGTCGGCGGCTCCGTCGCTCGCCTGGCTGTCGACGCCGGCTACAGCGTTGTGCTCAGCAGTTCACCGGGATCCCCGAATCGATCGCGGAACTCGTCCAGGAGCTCGGTCCGCTGGCGCGCGCCGCAACGGTCGATGAAGCGATCGCGGCCGGCGACATCATTGCCCTTCCTGTCCCGCTCGCGAGTTTCGAGGCCCTGCCCGCCGACAAGCTGGCCGGGAAGGTCGTCCTGGACCAGACGGACTACTACCCGGAGTTCTGGCGCAGCGCCGAACTCGATGCCGGCGAGCTCACCTCGTCAGAACTCGTGCAGCGGCACCTCAAGGACTCCCTGGTGGTGAAGGGCCTGCACAATCTGGACTGGAACCACATGTACTCAACGCCCGCCGGAAGGGCGACGCCGAGCGGACGACCTTGCGCGATCGCGGGCAACGATTCCCGCTGCCAAGAAGGCGGTGACACTGTTTCTGGAGGCGGTCGGCTACGACGTGGTCGATGCCGGATCGCTCGCCCAGAGCTGGCGGATCGAGCCCGAGACGCCCATCTACTTCTGGCCGTACGCCCCTGCCATCCCGGACGGGATCACGGGAATGAAGAGAAGCGCTACTACCTCGAACACCCGGTGCCGCCCGTTTCTCCCGAAGCCGCCCGCACGATGATCGCCAGCGCGGAGCGACCGGCGCCCGTCGGTGGCACGCTGGCCGGGATGCCTCCCGCCCACGTCGCCATCTTCATGGACCAGGCGAGCGCCGGTACCGTGAACAAGTGACCCCGGGCGCGTCGGGTGCCGTCCTGCGGCACTCGGCGCGCCGATTCCTCGGCCTCTGGCGCGAACTCCCGCAGGGTGTGACCCGAAGGCCGCTATCCCACCCGTGCCTGTTGGCGTGCCTCGTCGCGGAAATACCGAGGAGAGTTCCGACTACGCGCCGGAATGCCGTACTGAAGGCGCTCTCGGATTCGTAGCCGTCGCCGCGGCCAGCTCGGAGATGGAGCGGGTGTCGCTGCGCAGCGCGTCACGGGCCAGAACTCATCCGCCATTCGATGAGGTAGGTCAGCGGGGCTGTGCCGACCTTGGCCTTGAACGCCGCGGCGAACGCGGACCGTGACATGCGGCTGACCGCGGCGAGCTCGTCGAGCGTCCAGCGTCGGGCCACGTCCGCATGCATGGCGCGCAGGGCCGCTCCGATGCCGTCCTCGACCAGGGCGCCGAGCCAGCCGACGGGCCGGTCGGTCTGATCGGCGTGGACGCGCAGCATGTGGACGAGGATGAGCTGTGCGAGGTGCTCCAGGACCAGGGATCGGCCGACGCCGGCGGATTCCATTTCCGCGACCGTGAGGGCGGAGAGGTTGGCCAGGAGTGCTCCGCGGGGGTCCCCGGCCCGGACCAGGACGATGGGCGGCAGTACGTCGAAGAGCACCGAGGCGTTCGTCTCCTCGAAGACGAAGTCGATGCAGCACACGTAGGTGTCCTCATGGGCCCTGGCGCCGATACGCACCTCGCCGTCGTTCTCGCTCTCGTGAAAAGCAGCGGCCTGGCCCGGCGGCATGTCGAGAAGGCTGGCCAGTGTGTAGGAGGGCGGGTTGTTCAGCAGGAAGAAGTCGCCCTGGCGCAGCTGCACCGGTTCGCAGCCGTCGAGGGCCATCCAGCACTCGCCACTCAGGACGACGCCAGGCTTCACGTGCGCATGGGGATCGAAGCGCACGGCCCAGGGGGAGGCGGCGTGCACCCGGGCCGGGACGACCGCCTGCGTGCGCAGAAGTCGCAGCACATCGACGATCGGGTCGCCTGATCCGACAGGCCCACCGATTGGACGATGCGTAACGTTCTCGGAATCCACGTTATTCATCATACGCACGTGCGCTCCTACGGTTTACTCCATGAGCAACACAGAGACGGTGCCCGCAACCGGCACCCACCTGAACGCACTGCCGCGCAAGAACTACAAGATGATCGACGCGCTCGGACACCAGCTGCGGGTGTACGACGAGGGACCGGCCGACGCCCCCGACCCTGGTCATGTTCCACGGAGCCCGCACAACTCGCTCGAATTCCGCTTCAACGTCCCCGCGCTCGTCCGGGCCGGATACCGCGTCGTCATCCCGGAGCACCTGGGAGCCGGCGGATCCGACCGACCCGAGGAGCGTCGAGCTGTACTCGGGCCACCACGACTACGAGCGCGCCCTGTCGGTCGTCGACGCCCTGGGCATCGGCACCTTCTATGTCGAAGGCGGCGACCGCGGAAGCCTCCCCGCTGTGGATGCTTGCCGCCCTGAACCCCGAGCGGGTCCTCGGTCTCATCTCGGAGAACGTCAGCCACCTCAACGGCTTCTTCATCGATCCCGCCCTCGATCAGCGCAGGCGCTCCTGGTACATGTCCTACTTCCAGTTCGAGGCCGCGGACCAGGCGCTGCGAGCAAAGCGACTGGGCGCTGGCCAGGAGGTTCTTCGACTGGCACCCGGACATGGAGCACATCATCGCCGACTGGGAACGGCCCAACGGACTCCAGGCCAGCTGGCTCAACTGGTACCACGCCACGGTCAATCCCGACCACGCCCCCAAGACGGAGCCTGCTGCCCGACGTGACGGTGCCCGTCCTGCAGCTCTACTCCATGAACGGCCTACATCGGCCCCGAACAGCTCATCACCGGCCGCGAGTTCATCAAAGGGCCCCTTCACTCTCAAGCGCATCGGCGGAGCAGGCCATTTCATCGCCCGCAACGCCCCCCGACGTGTTCAACCGCGAGGTCATCAAGTGGCTCGGCGACCGCGAGAGCGAGCGTCGCGGCAACTGAGTCAGCCGAGACGTCCTGAGCTCGTTCGCGGGACGGGCTCAGGACGACCTGCCCGCCAGGGGGCGCAGCCTGCCGTCCCCTTTCTCTGTGCTCGCTGCCCAGGTCGCCCGAATCAGCGCGTAGCAACCCGCCACGATCAGACAAACCCTCTTCTCAGTAAGGGAATTACCTGTGTCAAAGTCGCTCGCTGGAAAGACTGCCCTCGTCACCGGAGGCTCGCGCGGTATCGGGCGCGCGATAGCCGAACGCCTCGCGGAAGGAAAGGCGCGCTCGTCGCGCTCACCTACAACGCCAGCAAGGACGGTGCCGAAGAGACCGTCGCAACGATCGAGAAAGCCGGCGGGAACGCCTTTGCCCTCCACGCGGACCTCGTCGACGCGGAATCCATCCCCCACCTGTTCACGCGTCTCGACGACGAACTCATGCGGCGCAACGGGGCCGGATACCTCGACCTGCTGATCAACAACGCAGGCAGCTCGGGCTGGGGCGGCCTCGCGGACGTCACACCGGACAGCTGGGACACGATGTTCGCGGTCCACGCTCGCGCGCCCTTCTTCATCGTCCAGTCAGCGCTGAGTCGCCTCGCGGACGGCGGACGGATCATCAACGTCTCCTCCGGCGCAGGATCGCGACCGATGCAGGCGGTCCCCGTCTACTCCATGGCGAAGGCCAGCATCAACAACTTCACCCACGCCCTCGCGATGGAGCTGGGGCCCCGAGGTATCACGGTGAACGCCGTCGCGCCCGGCTGGGTGCGTACCGACATGAACGCTGCCGTCCGTGAGAACGCGGATCTGGCGGCGGCGATCGAAAGCGGACACTGCCTTGGGACGCTTCGGTGAAGTCTCCGACATCGCTTCGGTCGTGGCCTTCCTGGCGTCCGACGCGGGCCGCTGGGTGACCGCGCAGGTCATTGAGGGCGAGTGGCGGCTACAAGCTCTGACTCGAGCAGAGGCATCGGGGTGAACGGGGGGCCGGCCTCGCTGGATCTGGCCGACGACGACGTCGGACAGCCTCGAAGGTGCTCGAAGGCCAGGAACAGGCGCGGTAACCAGGCCCTTCCTCCTTCCCGTAGGGCCGACAGGTCAGGCCCGCCGACCGGGCTCCCAGCAAATCTGTCGTGCCGCGTGCAGTGACACGAGATGGATGATCTCTGGGTGGTCGATGGCGTCCCAGCGCGGGTCCGCAGGCGCACTGAGTCGTCTTCCTGCTGCGGACGTAGTCGGCGTTCGGGGTCGGACGATGGTTCGACAGGGATGGCCGCCGAAGGGTTCGCCGTCCTGGTCCGTCACGTCAGTTCTTCTCGTGGGCCGCGGCGCGCAGTCGCGAGGGACATGCCGTAGGCGTCGTCTTGAAGCGGTGGCTGAAGTGCGTAGAGGTCACTGAAAGCCCCAGCGGCGGGCGACGGCGGCGATGGTGTGGTCGCTGGTCGAAGGGCGGGCGAGTTCCTCGCGCGCTCCTTCGAGCCGCTGTTCGATGATCCACTGGGTGAGGCTGAAGCCCGCCTGGGCGCAGAAGTTTGTACAGGTGCCGTTCGGAAATGTGGTGGGCTGCGGCGATGCGGGCGGGGGCGGAGGCCGGGTTCGGTCAGGTGGCGCCGGACGTAGGCGCGGATCTGCGTGAGCCGTGTCTCGGCGAGGACGGTGCGTGTGTGGTGTGAGTCCTGCCGGACGGCGGAGGCGACCAGGCGCGCGCGAGGGCGATGGTGATCTCCTCGATGCCTGAACTCGCCGGGTCGTCCAGGAGGTCGTCGATGCTGCTGGTGAGGTGCGCGATGTGGTCGGTGACCATGGGGGTAGAGGCTGGCCGTCAGATGGGGGCAGTGCCCTGCGCACGGCACGTCGACGGGAAGTGTCAGCTGGTCGAGGGGACCTGGATGCAACGTGAGGCGCCGTCGCCCGACCACGCGTAGTCGTACGGGGGCGGAGTGGTCCATCATCAGCAAGTGTCCTCGTGGCACGAGCCGTTGATGACCGAGGTGGCTCTGGCGTCCTCGGGAGGCCGTCTGCACGGCGAAGGCGATGAGAGGCGCCGAGTCGTCCTGCCTGGCCTGCTTGGCGGTGCGCACCAGACGGATTCCGGTGGATTCCGTACTGAAGACTTGCATTGTCCTCATCGGCCAGACGTCCATCTTGGCCCGGATGCCGGCGCCGGCTTCCTCCTGCAACAAGAAGCAGGGAGCGCTGGAGCTGACCATGGCCGTGTACATCGCCTCGGCACGGTCGGCCGGCGCGATGTTCGCCGTGTCGAGCACCGTGACCATCAGCAACCCCCCGGAACGCGACGGCCGTTCACTGCTGGGGTCACTTTATCGACAGGTCCGGTAGTGGTGCGGCCCTCGGGTGCCGGCGGCGGGCAGCGACCGCGGACTCGGCGCCGGACGGCGTGCTAGGAATCGCCCTGTCCGGGCTTCGGGTCGTGCGCCGACAGCCAGGGACAGTGCGGTGACAGCCAGCTCAGCGGCGGATCGGGTGCCTAGAGTCCGCGGTGTCGGCAGCCCTGGTGTGTCCGTTCGCCGTGCTGCCAGGGCTCGGCGACCACATCGGGAAAGGAAGCCGGCGGCGGGCCGCGGCCGTCATCACGCCTGGGGGGCGATGTGCTGGTTCTCGACACGGTTGGTCTTCCGGTCGCCGATCGGGCCGTGGCGTTGCACGCCGTGGCGGTGGGAGAAGGCGGGTAACTGCTCGATCGACCAGGAGGCAACTCCGGGGCGGCATGCGGAAAGGGCTGGAGGTCTGGCGCCTCGGGCTGCCCCTCACCCTGTACGCCGCCGTCAACTTGCACGGTGTCCACCCTGCTCCTGCACGGCGCGACTGCTTCCGTGCCTTGTCCGGGACCGGGGTGCGCGGTGACCCGCCAGCTCCGCACCACAGCGCACGCCGTTCCCACGCTGCAAGAACTTGGCCCGCCCGGCTGGGTGGAGGAAATCATGAAACTGGGACCACGGCTTCGTGAGCTGCGGCGGGCAGCCGGATTGACGATGGAGGAACTGGCTGAGGCGTCGGGGGTGAGCGCCCGGGCCATCAGCGACATGGAACAGGGGGCACAGTCGCACGCCGCAGCCTCGCACGCTCGCCGCGCTCGCTGCCGCGCTGAAAGTGAAGGTGATCAGGAGCGGCGGCGGCTGGAGGAGGACGTCCGCGCGCTGCGCCGCAGCGGCACCGGGTCCCGTCCAGGACTGTGTGAACCGCCGCGAGTGGTCGCCGACTTCACGGGCCGGGCGGACGAACTGGCGGCAATCCGCCGGACCGCCGCCGACGGCGACCACGGCGGCCCGGCCCCGGTCAGTCCTCGTCCACGGGCAGGCCGGAGTCGGCAAGACAACCTTCGCGCTGCGGGCCACCGAGGCCCTCCGAGCAACTACCCCGGTGGCTGCCTCTACCGTCGACCTGCGCGGCGTCGACCCGCCCCGCCCTCCGCCGGCGACATCGCCGTACGCCTGCTGCGGGCGCTGGACGTACCGGCACGAGCCGTCGCCGCCTCGGACGAGGCGGTGCGCGCAGGTGCGGGCGGTACTGCAGAAACGGCGCTGCCTGCTGGTGCTGGACAATGCCGCAGGCGAGGCGCAGGTACGACCGCTGCTGCCGGGCGCGGGGGGCCGGGCCGGTGCTGGTGACCTGCCGAAGGGTGCTGAGCGGTCTGGAGGGAGTGCGGCGGCTGGCCCTTGCCCCCGCTGACGCCCGAGGAGTCGGCGGCTTTGCTGCGAGCGATCGCCGACCAGGCAGCGCGGCCCTCGGCGGCCGAGGATGTCACGGAGGTGTCCCGGCTGTGCGGGAATCTGCCGCTGGCTCTGCGCATCGCCGGCACCCGCCTGGCCACGAGGTCCGGCTGGTCGGTGCGCCACCTGGTCGAGCGGCTCTCGGACGAGGACCGGCGGCTGGCCGCACTGCGCACCGGCGACGTCAGCGTGGGGCGCCGCGTTCTCGCGCTCTCCCACGTACAGCTCTCCGTCGCGGCGCGGCGGGTGTTCCAACGGCTGGCGCACCTGCCGGGAGCGGACTTCTCCGCTTCGTTGGTCGCCTTGGTGACCGACGACGACCTGGCCGACACCATGGACGTGCTGGAAGAACTGGGTGGAGCTGGGGCTGCTCCAGCCCCCGCGGCGTCGACCGCTACCAACTTCACGACCTGCTGCGGCTCTTCGCCGATGAGCGGCTGCGGGGCGAGGAACCGGAGGAGCGAGCGGGCGGCCGTCCGGCTCGGCATGGCGCGGCGACTGCTGGAGATCACGGTCACTGCGGGCCGCTGGTTCGAGCCCGGCTTCGGCGCCGCCGGCGTCCTGGGCCGGTCCGGTGCCCGCTCGCCACCGCCGACGAGGCCGCCCACTGGCTGCGGTCCGAGGCGGCGAACTGGCTGGGGGCCCTGCGGATCGCCGCCGGGGCGGACGAGCACCGACGGGTCGTGGAGACCGCCGAGGCGCTGCACTGGTTCTCGGACACGTCCATCGCCTGGCGCGGCTGGTACGAGGTGTACGGGCTGTCCCGGGCGTCCGCCGCGGCACTGGGCGACCGCCGGCTGGAGGTGACCCACCTCAACTACTACGCCTGGGCGGCCAGCGCCTGCGCCCGACGCTACGACGAGGGGACTGGCGGCCGCGCTTGCCGCCCGGGACATCGCGGCGGCCGACGGCGACCTCAAGGAGGAGGCGTGGGCGTTGCAGTACGCCGCGGACGCCGTGCACCTCGACGGGCGTCCCTGGGAGGCACTGGGTTTCTCCGGCAGGCTTTGCGTCCGGCTGATCTCGCCGACGACCACGACGGCTACGTCCATCTGCTGGTCCGCATGGGCAACGTGCAGGACATCCAGGGCCGGCACGAGGAGGCACTCGCCACGTACGGCAAGGCGCTGCGGGAGCTGACGGAACGGCCGGTTTCGGCACACCAGGAGGCGGCGCTGGCGAGGATCCTCGTCTACTCGGCGCACGCGCTGGGTCTCCTCGGGAGGCACGAGGAGGCGTTGGAGCAGGCTCAGGAGGCCCTGGCGACGACCACGGCGCGGGAGACACCGGCACTGACCTGCCGCCTCCATCTCGCCAGAGGGCTCGCGCTCGCCGGATTGGGCAACCACCGGGCGGCCCGCGCCGAGGTTGACCCGGGTCGTCGAGCTGACCGAGGAAATGCCGCTGCACTCCCGGGCCTTCTCCGACGAGGGCCACCAAGGTCCTTGCCTCTCTGGGCGGCTGACGACCCGGATCACACGCAGGGCTGTTCTGCGTGCCGTTCTGCATGGTCCGGCCGAACGGGCGCTGCTTTCCCTCCTCGTACGGCCGCATCGGCCGCACCCGACAAAGCCCGAGATGCCGAAGACCCGAGAAAGGGGCCCGTCTCCCCATGCCTCTCCCCGTTTCCCGCAGGACCGTGCTCGCCGGAGCCAGGCCGGAGCCGCCGCTGCGACCGCCGCCGTCGGCGGCCCCGCGGCGGCGGCCGGCCGACCGCGCGGCCGAAGCCGACGATCGTGCTGGTGCACGGCGCCTTCGCCGATGCGAGCGGCTGGTCCCGCGTGATCACACACCTGACGCGCGAAGGCCACACCGTCGTCGCTCCGCCCAACCCGCTGCGCGGCGTCCACGCCGACTCCGCCTACCTCGCCGCGTTCCTCGCCACCCTGCAGGGCCCCCTCGTCCTCGTCGGACATTCCTACGGCGGCGTCCTGATCACCAACGCCGCTCACGGCGACGTGCGCGTGCGCGCCCTGGTCTACGTAGCCGCCTTCGCCCCTGACGCCGGGAGACCGTACCCGCCCTGCAGACGAAGTTCACCGGGCACCAAGCTCACCGAGGCAGCACTCGACTTCCGCCAGCACCCGCAAGGCGTGGACGGCTATGTGAAGCGGTCCGCCTTCAGGGAGGTCTTCGCCGGTGACCTGTCCCGCTCCGAGGCCGACCTGCTGTGGGCGACGCAACGCCCCGGCGACACCGCGACCCTCTCCGAGGCCTCCGGCGAGCCGGCCTGGAGCACGATTCCGTCGTACTACCTGGTCGCTCGTGAGGACAACCTCATTCCGCCGGCCGCACAGCGCTTCATGGCCGCACGGGCCGGCGCGCACACCATCGAGGTCGAGGCGTCCCACGTCGCGATGATCTCCCAGTCGCGGACCACCGCCGCCCTCATCGGAAAGGCAGCACGATGGCCTACCTCACCACCTCCGACGGCACCCGCATCTTCTACAAGGACTGGGGGACCGGCCGGCCCGTCGTGCTCAGCCACGGATGGCCGCTGAACTCCGACAGCTGGGAGGCGCAGCAGCTTTTTCCTCGCCGAGCGCGGCTACCGCGCCATCGCCCACGACCGCCGCGGCCACGGCCGGTCCACGCAGAGCTTGGCACGGCAACGAGATGGACACCTACGCCGACGACCTCGCCGCCCTCCTGGACCACCTCGACCTCCGGGAAGTGACCTGGTCGGCTTCTCCACGGGCGGCGGCGAGATCACCCGCTACATCGGCCGCCACGGCACCGCCCGCGTCGCCCAGGCCGTACTGGTGGCCGCGGTGCCGCCCCTGATGGTGCGCCGGGACGACAATCCGGACGGAGTGCCTGTGCAGGTCTTCGACGACCTGCGCTCGGGCTCGCTCGCCGACCGCTCCCAGCTCTACAAGGACCTCGCCGACGGCCCGTTCTTCAACCACCCCACCCAACCCGTCTCCCAGGGCGTGCGCGACGCCTTCTGGCTGCAGTCGATGGCCGCCGGGCACCGCAACGCCCACGAGTCCATCGCCGCGTTCTCCGCCACCGACTTCCGCGCGGACCTGGCCCGCTTCGACGTGCCGACCCTGGTGATCCACGGTGACGCCGACCAGGTCGTACCGTTCGAGGTCGGCGGCAAGGCGTCGGCCGCGCTGGTCCAAGGACGCCGAGCTGCTGGTCTACCCGGACGCGCCTCACGGTCTGACCGACACCCACAAGCAGACCCTCGGCGAGGACCTGTACGCCTTCCTGGAGAGGTACGGCAAATGAGCACCATCGTGCTGATCCACGGACTGTGGGTGACACCGCGCAGCTGGGAGCACTGGGTCACGTACTACGAGGCCCAGGGACACACGGTGCTCGCACCGGCCTACCCCGGCTTCGACGTCGAGGTGGAAGCACTGCGGGCCGACACCTCACCCATCGCGTCGCTGACCGTGCCCGAGACCGTCGCCCATCTGGAGAAGGTGATCACCGCACTGCCGGAGAAGCCGATCCTCGTCGGCCACTCCTTCGGCGGAGTGCTCACCCAACTCCTTCTCGACCGGGGCCACGGCGCGGCGGGGGTCGTCATCGACTCGGCCCCGCCGGAAGGCATCCGGGTCAACCCGCCCTCGCAGCTCCGCTCCTCTTCCCCATCTTCAACAACCCGGCCAAGCGCCACAGGGCGGCGGGCTTCACGAGCAGTTCCACTACGCCTTCACCAACACCCTCCCCGAGGACGAGGCCAGGGCCGCCTACGACCGGTACGCCATCGCGGCGCCGGGAAGCTGGGTGTGGACGTACGGGCTGATCGCCAACCTCACCCCGGCAGGCGGGAGACCTGGGTCGACTCACAACCCCGACCGGGCCCCGCTGCTCTTCATCGCCGGCGGGCGCGACCACATCATGCCGCCCTCGGTGAACAAGTCCAACCGCCGCCACTACAAGGCGCCGGGAACCCGTCACCGACTACCACGAGGTTCGAACGGTCCCACTGGGACGTGCGGAGCCAGGCTGGGAAGAAGTCGCCGACTACGCGCTCGAGTGGGCACTGCGCCACGCAGAAAGCCTGATCAGCCGTCGTCGGTGCGGACGTACGGATCGCCGTTGCGCCGGCGGGGGCGTAGATCGAGGCTCTGGCCCTGGAGGCCGAGCGGACCCTCGGCCCGCCTCGCCGGCCTACTCGACATCCGACGAAAGCCTTGCACCAGGCCTGGTTCAGCGCGGTGCCCTCAGAGTCACCCTCTGGACCGGCCTGTACGGCCCGAGACACCTGGTGACCCCGTGCGCCCAGGCTTGGCATCAATGCCGGTACACCACACCGGACATCACCACGGCCCGGCACCACACCCTGAACGAGGAAGGAAGAAGAACCATGTCTCCTGTCAGCAATCGTCTCGCCGTCTCTGCCCACCGCCACCGCAGACGCCCTCCAGGGCACCCTGGTAGATCTGCTCGACCTGTCCCTGCTCGCCAAGCAGGCACACTGGAACCTCTTACGGCCCACAGTTCCGCTCACTTCACCTCCAGTTCGACGAAGTCGTCACCATCGTCCGTGCACAGGCAGACGAGGTCGCCGAACGCGCCTCAACCATCGGGGGCGAGCCCGGACGGACAGGCGGCGACCATCGCCTCCAGCAGCAGCCTCCCTCCTTCACCCCGGGCCGGATCAAAGGACACCGAAGCCGTCACGACGCTGATGTCCGCCATGTCGACCATCATCAAGCGCATGCATGACCGCACCCAAGTCACCGGCAGCACCGACCCGGTCACGCAGGACCTTCTCGTCGGCATCACCGGCACCCTGGAGAAGCAGTACTGGATGCTCGGGCTGGAACGGACAACTGAGAGTCACGACCCGAGCCGCGACGCCAGCCTTCGCACCGCCCCAGCTGGCCCTCCAGCGTCCCGATGAGCTGCGGCACGGCCAAGACACGAAGAACCACGCAGCCGGCAACACGCCACAGCTTCCTGCTGCCCGGCCCCTACAGGAAAACCGGTGACCGGTCCGATAGCCGTGGGACTCACGGCACCCACGTCCCGAGCTCAACCGGTGAGGTCTTGGCGAGCCGACCCGAAACGCCCGGGTCAACTACCCACGCCCACTCGGCGAATGGATCAGAACCGCAGCTGGATCTGGCGCTCGGCAACGCGGACTCGCAGCGTACGCTGCGGCGGTGTTCGCAGCGCCTGATCAGGTATTGCGCCCCTCTGACCTGAACAGCGGGCGGTTGTTGCCTCGGCGGATGCGAGGCGTTCGCCGAGAACGGCGCGCTGCCGCTCGGTCAGGGTCAGGCACGATCGCGGTTCCTGTCGGGCCTGGCGCCGCAGCTCCACGCGAGTGCCGGCCGGGAGTCCGGCCGCCCCCAGTGCGGTCCGATCTTGTGACTGAGCGCGATAGTTGGCCCTGGAGCGCGCTCCTTTGTCCTTGTGTGCGATGGACGGCCCGCGCGCGTGGGGGCAGGGGCCGATGCCGGGTTGGGTTTTGGGTTCACGATGGTGCGCGGTGCGCGGCGTGGAGCTCGCTGGCTGTCAGCTGGTTGGTTTCTGCGTCGTCCGGAGATTGCGCATGGTCGGACCTCTGTGGATCTCGATGTGGGGTGTGGGTTGTGGGGAGACTGGCGGACCGATCCGGCGTTCGCGATGTGTCGGGCTCTTGTGGACGGGGCGGATCTGGCCTTCGTTCGTTGGAGGCCCGTTCGAGTCCGGGCGGTGGCGGCGACTGTCCGCCCTGGGATCGTCGGCCGACCCGTCCTCGACGAACTTCCTGGGGAACTTCCCGCATGGCGAGCAGGCCCGGGATGCTGTTCGGCTGTTGTGCACGGGCGACACGTCCGCACGTCATGCGTTGGGTGTTTGCTGGTCGGTATGTGTGCCGACGACAGCCGGGCCGCGGCAGCCTCGCTGTCCCGTTCCTGATCGGGATCGCCACTGACCCCCGCCATCCGCACCGCGCGCGGACGCCCTCGGCAGTCTCGTCGCCCCGGCCCGCGCCCGTCACTTTGGTCGTTGCCGCCCGCGACGAACTCCTCGTCCACCGCTCTGTTTCCCGACGCGAGGGCTACGACGACTACGGCGTCGAGGTGACCGGCTACCCGGCGGGCTGGTCGGTTGCGGCCGCACGAGCCTCGATCACTGCCGGAGCCGGCCTGCTCCTTCCCCTGATCAACGACTGCGACCCCGCCGTGCGCATCAACGCCTCCTACGCTTTCGCCACCGCGGGCCGACCCCGGCCGTAGGGTCCGCAGCGCCTTTGCTGCCCAGTTCGCCAAGCGAACAGGACCCCATCGCCTTGGCCGCCCTGGTCTTCGCTACCGCCGAGATCACACGTGCCCATCCGCACCAGCTGGACACCGCGTGGTTCCGAGGGCTGTGGCAGGACCGGGCGCAGGTCCCTGAAGCCCGCCTCGCGGCCGCGATCGGCTGGCTGAGCCTCACCGACGAGCCTGCTCCCGACCTCCTGCACACGACAGTGAACACCCTGGCCACCGAAGAACGCGCCCGCGCCATGGATGCCCTGCCGTGGATGACTGCGGTCGGTTGCGGCGAGCCGGGGCTGCTGCGCTGCGTCCGCAGGGATGCTCCACCCAGAAGAGCCCGAACCGGACGACGACCCTTGACCCCCATCGTCGTGAACATCGAGCGGTCGGCCCTGGCCGAGGTCGCTGCATGCACCTACCTGCGCTCTATGCATCCCAGTTGTCCGTCGGGCCATCTACGGCGCTCAGTCACAGACCGGCCCGGACGTGCCCAGCCGAACCAAATGGCCTCACAGGCAGTCGCATCCTGTGGAGTAGAGCAGCAGGAAGAGGGCCGTCATGGCGGTCATGGTGAAACCGACAGCGGTCAGGGCGGCGAGGCCCCCGACGGCGCCCCCTTCGCGGGGGGTGCGGAAGGTCTGCCAGGCGCCGTGGGCGAGGAGGAGGCTGAGCAGTCCAGCCCCCGCGGTGGTGAAGCGCGGGGCTGAGGGACCAGCTCAGGTGGGCGATCAGAGCCAGGCAGCCGACCAGGGCACAGGCGAGCAGGCTGAGGATCACCTCGGCGACGGCTTCTCCCAGTGTCTCGACCAGGAAGCCGCCGACGCCTTTCACTGCCCCAGTGACCCCATGACGCTCCTCCCTCTTGCGTTGCCCCGAGCGGGACCCTGGTACGGAGGACCCCGCCGAACCGGAATGCTGCCGGGGTGCTCAAGACGGCTCGCGGCACACCGTTACCCTGACGAAGTGGTCAAAGAGGCACCCCTCGGCGGCCGTAGGGCGGGTTTCGCTCCCGAGGCCGGTTCCCTCCTCGCTGGTCGGCCTGGCCTCATCTGTCGCAGGATCGACCGCAGATTCGCACTGATGCCGAGGAGTTCGCTGGATGCGTCCGCCGCTGAGGCACACAACCGATCATCATCAAGCTGGGCCCTCGCCGTCGCGGTTTCCACCTGACGCCTCGGCGGACTCTCAGGGTGTCGGCACGACGACGGTGGCGGGGCAGGTGTGCGACCTGCTCGGCGCCTGCCTCCCATACCGTGCACGGCCGTTGCCGAGCCGTCCGACAGTCCGCAGGGACGGATGCTCCGCGAGAATCCGGACCGTTTCGCAGCCTGCGGCTGGCGGAGCGGCTGGCGGCAGACCGGCACGACCAGGAGCGTGCCGTCGTGCGCCCGGCCCTGGCGCGTGGCCGGACCGTGGTGAGCGACGGTCACATCGCGTCGTGTCTGGTCTATGAGCGCATCGATGCGGCCAACTTGGGAGACCTGTGGCGGATCCGCGAGCCCTGGCTCGTGCCGGATCTCTGTGGGTCCTGAAGGCTGAGGTGCCGGTGCTCGCGGTACGGCGAAGACGCGCTGGCACTGCGCAGACCTACTTGGACGTGCTGGGCAACCACACCCACATGGAAACCGTGTACTTCCACGATGCGGTCGAGTGGTTACGGCTCAAGCGGATCCCGGTCATGGTCATCGACACCTCCGTCATGACCCCGGACGGGTGGCTGCCCGCATCGTCATGGAAGTCGCCAGCGCGGTAACCCGGAGAGACGTCTATGCGCCCGGCCGTCTCGTCTCTGCGGGGCCGCATGAGATCGGCTCTAGGCCACGACCGGGGGCTTTCCTGCTGACTCCTGGGAAGGCCGGCGACGCCGCCTCGGCGTGCGCCCCGACCGCTCTTCGCTGCCGAGGCTGGACGGCCCGAAGGTGCCCCAACCGAACTTGAACTGACGCCCAGTCAACCGTTCTCTGCATCGAGCAATGCGTTCAGAGCCCCAAAGAACAAGGCAGCAGGATCGGCCGTTACGTCATCTGGCAGAACAAGCACGCCGCCGACGCACGCCTTCGCGCGGTCGTGAACAGGGCGAACGTTGCCTGATGTTAGGAACGGTCGGAGGCACGGGCTGGGTGTTCTTTGAGGAAAGCGCCCGCATGGGCTGCGGCTGGCGCGGTCGCGTAGCGCGGTCTCATCGGTGACCGAGGCGGATGTTCCATCCAGCGCCCACGCCTGTCCAACTCCAATCACCGGTTAGCGGCGCACGAAAACGCGAAAGCGTTTCACGATAAATGCGAAACGGTTAAACACCCATTCCATCTGAACGAAGTACAAC
>NZ_JASERH010000054.1:0-44747 GCF_030766975.1 Streptomyces sp. KL116D
TCCGCGCCCTCCCGCGACGACCCGCAGGCGATAAACCTGAATGGTGCGAGCAGACCACAGCCGTCGCCGTCGACGATCAGCACACTGCCGATGTCCTTCGTCCCGCATCACTCTGCGCGGTCTGCGTCAGGGGCGTGTCCGGGCGGACCGCCGTCACACCCTCCGTCACGTCACGCACCCAGAGTGCGTCGTGCCCTGACCTCCCTCTGCGTCGCCTGCGCGACCTGGCTGGTCGTCCGGGCGCTTCACCCGGCGCGGAGTACGCGAAGTACGCCGCCCTCATGTCCGGTCCCGGCGAACGATCCGGATCAGGGTTGCGCACGCGGACGGATTCCGGTGACCCAGCGGCCATGCACACCTCGCCGACCGGAAAGCGGCGCCCGGCTCGCGCGGGCCATCGGCATCGAGACGGGATAACTGGTCCCGCGGCTCTCGCGGGTGTCATCGGTGCCGGCGTGGCGCTGCCGTACGGGGAGGAACCTGCGCCGCCCCCGGCGCGCAGTGAACCGTGCATGAACAGCACCGGCACACCGGTACTCTCGGACCCCATGGACCACACACCGCAGCCCCCGCGCGCGAAGCCCTCGACGCCTACCGTTCGCACGGCCGTCTCGCCTTCACGCCACCCGGGCACAAACAGGCGCGGGGCGCCGACCAGCAGGCGCGACGCGGGTGCTCGGCGACGCCGTTCCTCCACTTCCGACGTGCTCGCGTCCGGCGGCCTCGACGACTCGGCGCACGCAGCGGCCACGTCCTCGCCCGCGCCGAGGAACTGATGGCCGACGCGGTCCACGCCGACCACACCTTCTTCACCACGTGCGGCAGCTCCCCGTCCGTGGAGTGCCGCGCACATGCTCGCGGGTCGCCGGACCGGGCGACCGGCTGCTCATCGGCAGGGACGCCCACAAGTCCGTGGTCAGCGGCCTGATCAGCGGCATCGACCCCGTCTGGATCGACCCGGCAGTGGGACGCGCCGAGCGGGGCCTGCGCATCCGCCGTCCTGCGGCGTACGAGGAGGTCTTCGGCACCCCGACGCCTGCGGCGCCCTTGGTCACCAGCTCGACCCTTCGTACGGGACGTGCCACCTGACGTTCGCGATCGCCGACGTTCGGCCACGCACGCGGCAGGGCTTCTCGTTGATCGTCGACGAGGCGTGCGCCGATCTGCCGTTCCACCCCGACCTGCCGACGTGGGCGATGGACGCGGCGCCGACGTCCGCGTCACCAGCATCCACAAGATGGGCAGTGCCTGGAGTAGGGCTCGGTGTTCCATCTGCGCGGCGACCTCATCGACCCACCTCACCTGCGCCGACCTGGCACCACCAGCCCGTCCGTCATCATTCACGCGGGACGACGGCTGGCGGCGCAGATGCGGCTGCACGGGCGTGAAACTCCTGGGTGCGGCGCTGGAGTTGGCCCGCGAGGCACGGGAGGCGATCGAGTGGTGTCCCCGGGCTGGCACGCGGCACGGCCGCGCCGGCTCACCGGACCCGGACTCGCCGATCGACCTGGGCCGCTGCCCCTGCTGACTCGACGTGTCGGGCCTGGGTACGACCGGCTGCGGGTCGCCGACCGGCTGCGCGCCCGCCGCTCCCTCGACGTGCACGATCGCCGACCACCGCCGGATCGCCGCCCAGCTCACACCTGGTCGCCGACTCCCGGCCGCTCGCCGCAAGCTCGCGACGGCTCTGCGGGACGTCGCCGCGCACCGCGACGTCTGCGCGACGGCTGCGGTCAGCCGTAAAGCCGAAACCCTCCGAGCTGCGCCTGGAACGGGTGTGCTCGCCCCGCGACGCCTAGCCGGCCCCGTCGAGGAGGTGCCGCTGGAGCGGGCCGCGGGCCGGGTCGCGGCGGGAGATGGCGACGCCCTTACCCGCCAGAGGATCCCGGCGGTGCTGCCGGGGAGCGGATCCAGCGAGGCCGGTGGCCGAGCACCACCGCGCACGGTCTACGCCGCCGGGATGAATCGATAGCCCGACCCGGCTCGACCCGTCGTTGCGTACGAGTCCGAGTGGACGGCGCAGTAGAGCGGGAGGGGTCGCGCGATCGGTCCGGCACACGGATCACGGAGCGCCGCTGGCCCGGTTCGCCGGCGCGATCCTCGTGGTGTGTCCGCGCTGCGGCGTGCGGGCGACCGCGGCGCAGCGGCCGGGCCTGCCCGAACTGCGGTACGCCATGGCGTTGTGACGGGCTGCGGCGGCTGGTCTGCGCGGGGCTGCGGCGCGACGGCGACTGGGGAGGCCGAGCGGCGGGGCTCCGCCCTCACGCGGCGTCACGCTCGGCGGCACGCGACTTACCGCTTCGGCCGCCCGCGCTGTGGCTGCGGGTCGGCTGCGCGAGCCATGTGCTGTGGGCGTACGACGCACGGACCACGTGGACGCCCTCGCGTCGCACGTCGGCGCGCACCTGCGGGAGCGCGGCCCGGCGTCTACGACGGCGATGATCCCGCGCCTGCCGCGCTGGGATTGACCGCCGCCGCCCACCGCGCCGACGATGCTCGCGGGGCTGGCCGCCCTGCGCGCCCGAGCGCCCGCACGGCGCCCCGGAGGACCGCTCCGGCGTGGCCCCATCGAGCGAGCCGACCGGGCGCGGCCGTACCGGAGTTCGTACCACCGCGGCGGCCGTACCTGACCTTTCAGCCGACCGGCTCGCGCGCGGGCTCCGGCACCGCAGGCGCCCCGCGCCGTGCCGCCGCGCCCGCCCGGACCGCCGCCGTTGAACGCCAGGTTGGTTCCTGAACGCCAGCAGCGTCGCACTTCGTCACCGGCGGGCCGAGCACGATCCCCACGCAGAGGGAACCCGCGCGTACAGGTCCGGTGCCACCTCGGGTACCATGCCGATGCCGATCGGAGCACCGCACGATCAGCGGGTTGTGGGTGCCGTCGAAGTCGACCCTCGCGCAGCGTCGTGATGCCGGCGGGCGCGACCGTCGCGAACATCACGAGACCCCGCCGCGCCGACCACCGGCTGCGGCAGCGCCCGCCACGAGCGCGCGCCCAGCTTTCGGGACGAGCGAGCACGACGAGCAGCGCGCCCGCGACCGTGGCGACGTGCCGGCTGCGCACCCTCGTCATGGTCACCAGGCCGACGTTCCGCGCGAACACCTGCCGTGTCCAGAGGCGTTCATCACACCGCCGAGGGACCCCGGAGAGCCCCGTCGGCGGCGAGGCCGCCGCGCCATGTCTCGGCCGTCGTCCAGCCGCTTTCCCGGTGGAGCTCCGCGACCGCGATCCAGGTCCGCGGTCGACTCGGCGAACAGGACCAGCATCACCACGCACATCGACGGCACGGCGACCGCCGGGAACTGCAGGGCGCCGAAGCGGAACGGCGCGCTGACCCCGACAGACCGCCGTCCGCGCCGCCGAGAAGTCGACGAGCCCGAGCGGCACGGCGACCGCCGTCCCCGCCAGCAGGCCCAGCAGCACGCCGGTCTGTGCGAGGAAGCCGCGGCCGAAGCGGGCCACGAGCAGGATCACGATCACCACGAACGCGGCGAGCGCGAGCCGTGAGGGCGCCGCGTGGTCGGCGGCCTTCGGATCGTTCCCGACGACCAGGTTCACCCCCACCCCGATCAGCGCGAGCCCGACCACCGTGATGACCACGCCGCTCACCAGCGGCGGGAAGAACTCGCACCGCCCGCGCGAACGGATAGGCGACGAGCAGCCCGAACACGCGCGGCCGCGAGCATCGATCCGTACACCGCCTGGATCCCGTACTCGCCGGCGATCAGGATCATCGGCGTCACCGCGGTGAACGCCGCGCCCGCCATCACCGGCATCCGCACTTCGAGATCCGGCCGATCCCCGCGCCCTGGATCATCGTGACTGACGCCCGCGACGAGCAGATCGGCGTTGATGAGCACGGCGACCGTCGCGGCGTCGAGCCCGGCCGCCCGCGCCGAACACCAGCGGCACCCGTCACGCACCCGGTGTACATCACCAGCGCACGTGCTGGAGGCCGAGCACCGCGAGCCGGCCGAGACCCGGCGTCGTTCTTCTGGGGCGTCGTCACGTCACGACCACCCTCTAGCGCGCGAAGTTGGCGGCGATCCGCTGCTGGCGTAGTCGGCGGCGGTGATCGGCGGACGGCGGCCCGCGGGCCCTCGGATCACCACGTCACGGTCGTGCCTGCGCGAAGAGAGGCGATGCTGTGGCGGGCCGACCGTCGTCGTCCCGGACCCGGGGACAGCTGACCCGGTGGAAGTTCGATCGGCAGCCGGTCGTCGCTCCACCGCATGAGCATGTCCCACGATGTTGCACGTGATGACGCCGTCGGCGGGTTCGACCGGCGTCCACTCCTGCGCCTCGGCCTCCTTGCCGGGGCACACCTGCAGGCCGCCCTGCCCGTCCTGCTGGAACAGCGGCGTCAGACAGTCGAAGTCGTGTGCGCCCCCGGCCCGCCACACGTCCGCGGGGGATCTCGGCGTCCTCGGGCACGGCGAAGTAGTGCAGCATCCGCAGCGTCGACTGGTACTGGTCGCTCGCCGGGTCGTGGGCCCGCGCGAAGAACCCGTCGGCAGCCCCAGCCGGTCGGCGAAGCAGCCGAGCACGCGCATGGCCAGCTCCCGGCAGCGCGCCTCCGAACGCGAGCGTGCGTTCCCGGAAACCGGGAGCGCGTCGTCGGGCCACAGTCCGTCCATGTGCGGGCGGGTCAGCTGGTACGACTCGCTTCTGGTCGGGCGTGCCGGTCGACGGACGGACCCAATATCGACTCCCACCCGGAGTTGGAGGCCCTCTTCAGTCCGTGCCGCGCCTTGATCTCCCTCGGGCAGCGCGAAGAACCGCCCGCGTCGGTGAACGCCCCGTCCACGACCGGGGGGTTCGATGCCGTGGTTGACGAGCTGGAAGAAGCCGATGTCGGTGGCGGCGGCCCACTAGCTCTCGGTGATCTCCGGTCCTGCGGGCCTCGAAGTCGGTGAGGTCGATCCGGCGGATCTCCCGGCGGAGGTTCGTCCCGGCCCCGCCCATGTGGGTCTCCTCGTCGAGCTCGGCAAGCCCGTACGTGATGTCGGTGTCGGTCATCGCGGCTGTCGCTCCTCGAAGCGATCGTGGTGGACGGGACGCAGCCACCGCCCTGCAGATCGTACCGCGGACGCTCAGAGGTCCGCGGGCACGGTCACGGCGGACCCTTGCCGGGCCCGGCGCCGTGGGCTGGCGCGGGACCCGCATCTGGCGCGCGCACGCGATGTTCAGCCTGCCCGCCAGGGTGTTTCCGCCGGGAGCTCATGGTGTTACGCGGCCGTAAAGCCGAGGCCGGCCGCCAGGTGCCCGGGACGGCAGCCGGACGTGCTCGCCGTCCCGACACAGGACCTCGCCGCCGACCAGCACCGCGGCCACGGTACGGCCGCTCCCGACGGTCAGCAGCGTCGCGCCGGGATCACGTACGGGGAGGCACGCGTAGTCCCGGTCGAAGCGGTGCGGCACCAGATCCTGCCTGCATTCCGGCCCGTACGCCGTCCGGCCGCTCCTCCAGACCGAGGGCTCCGGTTCGCGCCGTTCGCCGCCATCGCGAACATCTCGGGGAAGCCGAACAGATCGGCCTCGCGGCGTGCCGCCCGCTGCAGGTAGCGCGCCGATGCGCAGCGCCTCCAGCACGTCCTGGGTGTGCGTTGGCTGGCGGCGCCGTCGACGAGTCCGGACCCGCAGCCCGGCGTCCAGCATGTCCGGCACCGGGGCGATCCCGCTGCCGGAGGCGCATGTTGCTCAGCGGGTTGTACGAGACCCCGACGCCGTGCCCGGCGAGCGTCGCCCGTCCCGCCGCGTCCAGCTCCACACAGTGCACCGCCAGCAGCCGCTCCCACAGGAATCCGGCCTGCTCCAGATAGGCCACGGCGCCCACGCCCGCGTGCTCCCGGCACATCACGTCGTCGGTCGTGGTCTCCGGCCAGGTGCAGGGAGACAGCCGAGCGCTCGTTTCGGCGTATTACGCGCGCACGGCCGCCATCCCGTCCGGCGTGAGGCACCGGGGGTTGGGGACGGCGACGCCGACCTCCACCCGGCTGCCGCGCGTGGCGGCGATCAGCTCGTCCGTGTGCGCCAGCGCTTCCTTCAGCGGCTGCATCAGACGCGGGTCGAAAGCACTTGCGGCTGCGGTCGGCCCGGTCGGCGACACCTCGGCAGAGCACGGCCCGCACACCGCCGTCGCGCGGCGCCCGCAGCACGGCGTCGTGCACCTCCGGCGACAGGTGCGCGGCCACATGCGCTCACGACGAGCGTCGTCGTAGCCGCTGCGCAACGCCTCGGCTGCGGCGGCGGCCGCGGTGGTCCGCGTAGGCCCGCTCGGGGGTGAGCGCGACCGCCTCCTCGCCGACGGCGCTGAGCCTCGCCAGCGGCGGCAGCTCCTTCGCCGATGCCGCGCAGACCCGCCTGGATGAGATGGGTGTGCGTGTTCACGAGACCGGGTGTGAGGCGCTGCCCGCACCGTCCAACACCTGCCGCCCGTGCGTTCACCCTTCGGTACGAGCACCGTGGACGCGGCCGCCGAGCGAGATGGACGTCCAGTCCGGCACGCCACGCGCCCTCGCCGTACACGGTGACGTCGGTGATCGTGCCGGGCGTCAATCGGACCGGTTCCTTCCGGAGGCGGGGCGTGGTGGTGAACAGCAGGTTCAGGGCGAAGGCGACGATCCCTGGTGACGGCGATGCCGCTGTCGGACGGTGCGGGCGGCGGCGGGAGCGGCGCGTAGAACTCCGGCGCGCCGACCGGGGGATCAGGCGCCGAGCCCGGAAGGCGAGCGCGACGGTCAGCAGGTTCCGCGCGTCGGTGAGGTCGGCGCGGGCCAGGGATGCGCTGGGCCCACACGCGCCGACCGTGCCGAACATGACGAGGCGACACCCCGCCGAAAGCACCGGCCCCGGCACGGCGGCGACGGCCGCGCCGAGCACGGGGACGAAGGCCAGCAGGACCATCAACGCCCCTGACAGGGCGACGACATGACGGCTCCTGACCCGGGTCACGCTGACCAGCCCGGACGGACTGTCCGAAGGTCACGATCGGGAACGAGGCGAGAGCGCCCGGACACCACGGTGGCCGCACCGTCCGCGCGCAGCGCCCGTACGACGGTGGGGGCGTCGTCGCCCCGCTCCACGATCTGTCCCGACCGCGAGGGTGTCGCCGACGGATCTCCGACCACATGTTCACGAGCTGCATCGACGAAGCATCGCGGCGATCGCCGGGACCACGAAGACGGGGCGCCCCGAAGGCGGTCGGGTGCGGGCGCGCGGCGACACGGGGGCGCGTCCGCCGCGAAACCTGTCGAACGGGCCGGGGCATCGGCGAGCACCGTCCCCGCCGCCACCATGGCGACAAGCTACCGAGAACCGGCCGACCGCGGGCGGCGCCGAGCCGCTCCACGACCACCACCAGCAGCACGGTCACGGCGGCACAGGGCGAGCCCGCGCCCACCACCGCTTCGCCCGTGACGATTTGTTTTCCCGCCGCGGACGGCACGAGCGAGAACCTGATGACGGCGATGACGGTCCCGTCACCAGCGGCGGAAACAGATGCAGGAGCCACCGCCTCGAACCACGGCGCCACGGCCACGGTCACGGGCCCGGCACGATCGTGGCCCCAGACACGGCGTGGCGAGCCCGTGCTCCGCACCGATCGTGCACGGCGGGTGTGATCGCGGTGAGGTGGACCCCATCACGACGTGGGCGTGCCGGGCCTCGAACCACTTCTGACGCCCAGCGACTGCAACGGCGTGGCAAGCCCGCTGACCAGCAGATTGGCGCTGATGAGCGGCCGTATCCGGTCCTCGGGAAGGTGCGGCGCGGTGCCCACGAGAGAGCGTGCATCGTCGCCATCCGCGTAGGCGACGAGCAGATGCTGCAGACTCAGCGGCACCGGGCGATGCACCGGCGGCCGGACGTCGACGGGATGCGCCGGTGCGGGTGCGACGGCATGCGCGGCGACAGCCATCGTTCACTCCCTGAAAGCTAGGCGGAAGACGGCTGGTTAGCGCCGGCGGATCCGAGAACGGAGCGGCCGCGCACCGGCCGTTGCAGCCATGACCGGTGTGAGGGCGACGGTAGGAAGGCGCTGTTTTCACCCGCGTTGCGCCCAGGAAACCAGAATGGCTCCTCGAGGTCGTTCCCGCCGACTCCCCATTGGTGCAGACCCATTGACGAAAGGTCTGGACCCTCTCTAGCGTGCGATTTCATGCTCCACGACACCCCCACTCGTCCGGCACTCATGCGGGAGGCCCTATGCGCGGTCGCCGTCGTACGCCCCGCTCTCCTCGGCGCCGCCCTCCTGCGGCATGCCGCCCTCGCCACTCAAGCCTGCCCTGGTCGCGGCTCCCACCGCCCCGGCCGCCGACACCTGCAGCCACGAAGCCGAGACCGTCCGAAAGGTCCTCCAGGGCTACTGGGAGAACTGGGACGGTGCCGCCAACGGGGTCCACCCGCCTTCGGCTGGACCCCGATCACCAACACCGAACTCCCGCAGCACGGCTACAACGTCATCAACGCCGCCTTCCCCGTCATCCGCTCCCGACGGCACCGCGCTGTGGGAGGACGGCATGGACGCGAACGTGAAGGTGGCCACGCCCGCGGAGATGTGCCAGGCCGAGTAGCCGCGGGCGCGACGATCCTGATGTCCATCGGCGGCGCCGCGACCCGGCATCGACCTCAACTCCACGGCCGTCGCCGACCACTTCGTCGAGACGATCGTGCCGATCCTGAAGAAGTACAACTTCGACGGCATCGACATCGACATCGAGACCGGCCTCACGGGCAGCGGCTCCATCACCCAGCTCTCCCGCGTCGCAGGCCAACCTGATCCGCATCATCGACGGCATCCTCGCGCAGATGCCCGCCGGGTTCGGCCTGACGATGGCGCCCGAGACGGCCTACGTCACCGGCGGCAGCATCACGTACGGCTCCATCTGGGGCGCCTACCTCCCGTCATCAAGCAGTACGCCGACAACGGCCGCCTGTGGTGGCTCAACATGCAGTACTACAACGGCAGCATGTACGGCTGCTCCGGCGACTCCTACCCGCCGGCACCGTCGAGGGCTTCACCGCCCAGACGGACTGCCTGAACAAAGGGCCTGGTCGTCCAGGGCACCACCATCAAGGTCCCCTACGGCAAGCAGGTGCCCGGGCTGCCCGCCCAACCGGGCGCGGGCGGCGGCTACATGACCACCGGTCAGGTAGCTCAGGCCTGGGAACACCTTCGGGGGCGCGCTGAAGGGCCTGATGACCCTGGTCGATCAACTGGGACGGGTCGAAGGGATGGACGTTCGGCGACAACGTGAAGGGGCTGTTCTAGCGCACGGCAGGCGCCCCGGCGGCATCTGAGGACCATGGCCCCATGAAGCGGGGACCAACTTTCGGAGCAGTTGCGGGCCGGTGTCGGCGTGAGCCGCGGCGGGCGCGGCGCATGGCCAGCAGTCCACGGTCACGGCGTGGCGGGCCGAGGTGTCCGGTACGCCCGTGGTCGTCAAGCAACTGGTCGAAGGGCCGGAGGCCGACGAACGGCGTAATGCCCGCGAGGAAGCCGCCCCGCGGTTGGCCCGCGGGTCCGGGCCCGCCGTGGTGCCCGCCCTGCCGGCGCCGACTCGGCGGACCGATCCGTCCTGAAACGTCGGAGGAGGGCACGCCCCGCGAGGACTTGACCGACCACGCCACGGCCCTGGCCCGCCTGCACGCGTGCACGTCCGGCAACCGACGCGGACGCCGTGGCCGGAAACCGCCTGCCTGACCGGGCCGGCCGACAGCGACGTCGACGCCCTCCGGTCCGCCGCTAACTCGGCGTCGGCCCCATCCGGCCGCAACGGCCGAACCGAACAATCGCGAGGCCGACCCCACCGTCGCCAACGCCGCCGCAACGGCCATAACCGCCGTGCCTCGGTAACGACTCCGTACACTGGCCAGGTGGCGTCCGGTTCATCGACTTTCGAACAGGCCTCACCGGCAACGGTGGCCTCGTGGAATCCTCGCCTATCTGCGCATCGGCTCCCCCACCTGCTGGTGCTCCACCGCCCCGCCGAAGCCCTTGCTCGACGCGGCGGAGGCCGCCTCACTGCGCGACCTGGCGCGCGATCGCCACGGGCACCGAGGCGCCGCAGGACCTCGGCGACGCGTGCGTGGGCTGGTTGCTGCGCGGTGACGCGTCCTCGTCGAGCGCGCCCTGTGCGGGACCACCGACCACCTGCCAGGGCCGGGACCGGGACTGGACGTGGGGCACGGCCACGGCCTGCCAGCGCCTCGCCCACGGCTCGGCGAAGTCGTCAGCCGGACGACCGGCGCGACCGGCGACCTCCAGGGGCCTGGGCACTCGCCGGCGCCGTCCGCCGAACATTTCGCCCGGTGGCCCGACCTGCGCCGCTGCCCCTGGTCCGGGCCTTAGCCGCCGTGGGACCTACACTGGCAGCAACCGCCCCACCAGAGCTCAGTTGCCGCGCGTTGCGGCACTCGTACATGTCCACCACGGCTGCCGGGAGCACCCCGGCCGCCGAGTCACCCGTGTCCCACTGCGAGCGGGGCTCCGCTGAGCCAGTGGACGCGGCGGTGCGCGATGCGGCGCAGCGCCGGGAGGTTCGGGTCCTGCTGGTTGTTGGGTGTCGAGGACGAACACCGAGGTGCGGGCCGACCGCCGCCTCGTAACGCTCGACGAACTCACCGAGCGCCGTGCCGTAGTCACTGCTGCCGTGCCATCCGGTCAGCGCGTCGCCTCAGGCGGCGATCCGCGCGCCGAGGGCCCCTCGGGGTCGGCGGTGCCCTGCGCGATGAGGCCGGTGACCTCGTCGATCCGGTTGGACGAACGCGAAGACGCGGATCCTGCTGAACTGGTGGTGCGGCGCCTGCACCGCAGCATCGTGAGAGTTGGCGAAGCCCGCCACCGAACCGGACACGTCGCAGAGCAGCACGAGTTCGGGCCGGGCCGGGCGGCGTCGGCGCAGCACCGGACGCATCGGCACCCCGCCCGTGGACAGCGAGCCGCGCAGCGTGCGGCTGCAGGTCGATGTGGCCGCGGGAGGCGCGGCGCCGGCGTGCCGCGAGACGCGTGGCGAGTTTGCGGGCCAACGGGTGGACCGTGCGCCGCAGTTCGGCCAGCTGCTCCTTGCCCGCGTACAGGAACAGGGATTGCGGTCGGGCGTCTGCACCGGCATCCGGCGGGCGATCTCGTCCGATGCCGCGCCGCTCCGCGACCCTGCCGCCGCGCCTCGTTCGCGCACCTGCTCGCGGAACTCCTCGATGCGGCGCCGGATCTCATCGGCCTCGATGCGGTCGGTGAACGCCCCCGACTGCCCGCCGCCGGACCGATGCCGGCCATGATCCCGGCCAGCAGCGCTCTGCGGGCGCAGCCGGTCCAGGGTCTGCTGCGACGACCAGCCGTTCGCGTCGTAGCCGCCGAAGGCGTCGACGGCCTCGGCGGCCAGCCGGGCCAGCGCGCCGCCCGGTCGTTCGCGGCCAGCGCCCTCGGCCAGCCGCTCGCGAAGACCGTCCCGGTCCGGGGGCCGGACGGCCCCTCCGGCGCGCCCACGCTCCGCGGGAAGTACAGCTCGAAGACCGGGTCGAAGACGGCGCGCTGCCCCTGGTCGTGCAGGGAGCGCGGGAGGCCAGGCCCTCGCGCAGGTGCTCCCGGTTGTCGAGGCCGAGCGCCGCCACGGCCTGCGCGGCGTCCACGCTCTGCCCGTGCCGATCCGCACCCCGTGCGCGCAGGGCCCTGACCAGTGACGCGACCCGGTCCGCGACCGACGGGTCGTACCGGCCGTGCTCACACGGCGTCCAGATCGAGCTTCGCGGCAGCCTTGTCGACGTCCTCCTGGTGCTTGAGGACGACACCGAGCGAGGCCCGTACGACCTCCTCGTCGAGCCGGTCCGCGCCCAGCGCGAGCAGGGGTGCGCGCCCAGTCGACGGTCTCCGCGACCGACGGCACCTTGCGCAGGTCCATCGCGCGCAGCGCGCCGACGACCCGGACCAGGGGACTCGGCGAGCACCGCGTCGAGCTCCGCGCTTCAGGGCGACGATCCGGCGCTCAACTCCTCGTCGGGAGCGATGTGAACGGACAGCGGCGGCGCAGCGCCGACAGCTCCCGGCTCGCGTTCGAGGTGAGCACCACGAACGGGCGGCGGGTCGCGCTGATCGTGCCCAGCTCGGGGACCGTCACCTGGAAGTCGGAGAGCACCTCCGAGCAGGCCCTCCACCTCCACGTCGGCCTTGTCCATCTCGTCGATGAGCAGGACCTTCGCGTCGTCGCCGCGGATCGCGGCCAGCAGGGGCCGCGTCAGCAGGAACTCCTCGCTGAAGACGTCCGTGCGCGTCTGGTCCCACGTCGTCGTCGCGGCCCGCCGTGATCCGCAGCAACTGCTTGGCGTGGTTCCACTCAGCCAGGGCGCGACTCGTCGACGCCCTCGTAGCACTGCAGCCGGATCAGCCGCGCGTCACTGATCGCGGCGACCGCCTTCGCCAGCTCCGTCTTGCCGACGCCCGCCGGCCCTCGACGAGCGAGCGGCTTGCCGAGCCGGGCGGCGAGGGAAGACGGTGGTCGCCACCGCGGGCGAGGCCAGGTAACCGGTCTCGGCCAGACGTGCGGTGACATCGTCCACGGAGTGAACAACGGGGGGCCTCCAGGGCGGTGCGTCACGGATTCCCAGCTGATCAGGTCCGGCCGCCGTCCACAACAGCTCGCGCCCCTTCATGGCGAACGTCGTGCGCCGCCGTCTGCCGAGTCTCGTCCGGGACCCACTGGCGCTCCGTCCGTATCCTGACCGCATGAGGCGTACTTCCTTTGCCGACTGGCCCTGCTCCATCGCCCCGCACCATGGACCTCCTGGGCGACTGGTGGACCCCGCTCGTGCTGCGCGGGGCGTTTCTGCGGGATCACCCGCTTCGACGGCTTCCAGCAGGAGCTCGGCATCGCCCGGGACGACCTCGCCGACGGCTGCGCCGGCTCGTCGACGAGGGGCTGATGGAGACAGCGCCTACGGACGGCGCCGGTCCGCCACGACTACGTCCTCACCGGAAGGGCCGCGACTTCTTCGGGGTGCTCGCCGCCATGAACGCGTGGGGAACCGCTGGCTGTCCGGCGACGAGGGGCGCCGGTCGTCTTCGAGCACGACCGGTGCGGGCACGTCGGCGACGCCGCCGTGGTGTGCGCCGACTGCGGCGAACCGCTGACCGCCGACGCCGTCCGGCCGCGGACGGGCCCCGGCCATCCGCCCCGGCTCGCCGCCCGTCCCGACGTCCGCGCGCGGTTCGAGAAGAACTGAAGTCGGCCCAGGTGCCTTCCTGTTGCCTCTTGACGCAGTGAGTCCATCTACGAAACCTCGTGGTCACAGCCGGTTCAGCAGAGAGGTGGGCCACGATGGAGTGGACAGGCGCGCGCTACGCGGACACCCGACCGTCGCCGTACGGCGCGGCATCGGGGCGTCGCCCGAGCGGGCGTGGGAGCTGGTCACGGACATCGCCCTGATGCCACGGCTCAGCGACGAACTGCAGTCGGTCCAGTGGCTCGGGGGACGACGGCCCCCACGGTCGGGGCGCGCTGTCGGCCGCAGCCGGCACGACGCGTTCGGCGAGTGGGGAGACCACCTCGTACGTCGTCGAGTGCACGGCGCCACGCGTCTTCGCCTGGGCCGTCGCCGACCCCGAACGGCCCAGCGCCGTCTGGCGGTTCACCCTCGACGCGCGCGACGACGGCACGACGGACCTGACCCAGTGGATGCAGCTCGGCCCGGGCCGCTCCGGACTCTCCTTCGCGATCGACCGGATGCCGGAGAAGGAACAGAAGATCGTGTTCGTGCGGATGCGGGAGTTCGAGCGGGAACATCGGCGCGACCCTCGACGCCCTGAAGGCCATCGCCGAAGGGGCGGGGGAGCGCTGATGCGGACGTCGACGACGATCGAGGGCGTCTCGGCGGCGACTGGCGCGAGACGGTCGACTTCGTGACCGAGGCCGAGAAGCTCGGCATGGACGTCTGCTGGGGTCGCCGAGGCCTGGGGCTCCGAAGCACCCTCGCCCCTGGGCTACTGGCGGCCCGCACCGAGCGGATGCTGCTCGGCTCCGGCATCATCCAGCTCGCCACCCGCACCCCCGGCCGCCATCGCCCGCGCGGCGATCACCCTCTCCAACATCTCCGGCGGCCGCTTCCTGCTGGGCCTCGGACCGTCAGAC
Organism: Streptomyces sp. KL116D; assembly: GCF_030766975.1. Lineage (NCBI taxonomy): Bacteria > Bacillati > Actinomycetota > Actinomycetes > Kitasatosporales > Streptomycetaceae > Streptomyces > Streptomyces sp. KL116D. Next base: position 14,125 of record NZ_JASERH010000054.1, read on the forward strand.
CGCAGGTCGTCGAAGGACTGCACGGCGTCCCCCTTCGCGCGCCCGCTGACCCGGATGCGGGAGACGGTCGAGATCGTGCGGATGGCGGCGGCCGGCGAAGATCGCCTACGAGGGCGGGAGTTCACCTCCCGCTGCCCGGCGACGACCGCCCGATGCGGCTGTCGATGCGCGCGGGCACGAACTACCCGTAGCCTGGCCACGTTGTCGCCGAAGATGCTCCGGCTGACCAGCGAGGTGGCCGACAGCTGGCTCGGCACCAGCTTCGTGCCCGAGGGGGCGAAGGAGGCCTACTCGACCACCTCGACGCCGGACTCGCCGCCGCCGGCCCGCACGCGCCGACCTCGACGTCTCGCCAGGGCGCCGAGGTGAACTTCGCCGAGGACGAGGAGACGCTGCGTACGGTCGTCGCGAGCCGCAGAAGGAACTCGCCTTCAGCCTCGGCGGCATGGGCTCCGCCACCACGAACTTCTACAGCCAGGCCTACAGCAGGCGAGGCTGGTCGGAGGTCGCCGCCGCCGTGCGCGCGGCGCTGGCGGGCGGGCGACCGGGACGGGCCGCCGCCCTGGTCACCGACGACATGGTCCTCGCCACGACCCTGATCGGCACCGAGGACATGGTGCGGGCCCCGCTAGCCGTGTGGCGGGACGCCGGCGTCGACACCGTCCGCCTCTACCCGGCGGGCGACACCCTCGACGCGCGGCTCGCCACCCCTCGGGCGGGGCCATCGAGCTCGCGCGGGAGGTGGACACGCCGCCTGACCTGCGGCCCCCGGCGTCAGCGCGGGGCGGCGAGCCGCAGTGCCGCCCGCTGCGCGGCCGGCCGGCGGTCCGTCGGCTGCGGATGGCCCGACCACCACGCGGTGTCGCCCTCGATCCGGCGCAGCAGGATGCCCTCCCGGATCGCCCACGGCGAGATGGTGAGTTCGCGGATGCCCATCAGCTTCATCGCCGTGTGGCCGACGAGCGCACCGCCGGCGACTGGGCCGCGCGCGCGCCGAGATGCCCGGCGGCTCGGCGCGGCGCGCGGCGGGCGGCGCGGCCAGCTCCGTGACCGCGCAGCCGAGAGTCCTGCGCGTCAGCTCCCGGCGCACGAAGGGACCGTGCCGGCCGGGCGGCGCGCCGCACAGCCGGGCGAGCTGGGTGAACGTGCGCGAGGTGGCGGCCGCCGTGAGCGGCCCTCCCAGCGGATCCGCGCCGCCACGTCCCTCAGCTGGTGCCGCACGTGACGGCGCACGCGTCCTGAGCGTCTCGTCCGAGGCCGGCCCGCCGTCGCGCAGGTGCTCCCGCGTGAGACGGCCCGCGCCCAGCGGCAGCGAGATCGCGAAGTCCGGCAACCTCCCCGCCCGAAAGCGACTTCGAGCGTTCGCCGCCGATGTCGAGCACACCGAGCGGGCCCGCCCGCCAGCCCATCCAGCTGCCGCGGCGGCAGGAACGTCAGCTCGGCCTCCACGCGCTCGCCCGGCAGCACCTGCAGCCGCAACCGGTGCCCTCCTCCACCGCCTGCAGCACCTCGTCCCGGTTGGGCGCGTCCCTGACGATGGCCGTGGCGAACGCGAACGGCTCGTCGCTGCCCCACCGTTCGGCCTCCGCGCAGGCCGCCCGGACCGCCTCGACGATCGACTCCACGGCGCACGGGCCCAGTCTTCTCTCTCCCGTCGACCTGCTCCGAGGGCGCAGTCTGCGCTTGCCGTGTGCACCGGCAGAGGTGCCCCGTCCGCGCGTCCGCGATCGCGAGCCGCACCGTGTTCGACCCGACATCCACCACACTGATTCGCATGATCGGCCCGGTACCCGAACGGGCAACGGTCCAAGCGCGGCCGGGGCCCGGTCCTTCGAGACGTCGAGGGCGACGGCGGAGTTCGCGCCACTCGCGCTCCGGGAGGGCGCGGGCGGCCCGGCTCTCGACCTGGTGCTCGACGCGGCGCACGCGGCGCCGCGCGGCGGGTGACGGCCCGCCTACCGGTTCACGCCGGAGCGCCCGCGTCGAGCGCCGCCAGCACCCAGCTCCGGGACGCGCCGGGTCGATGACCGCGTCGATCTCCAGGGCGGCCGCGCGTTCTGCCGCCGCGGCGCTCGTACAGTTCGGCCACCCGCGCCTCGAACGCCCGCTCCGCTCCGCCGGGTCGGCGATCGCCGCCAGCTCGCGCCGGTAGCCGAGCCGCACCGCGCGCCCTCCAGGCCCATGCCGCCGAACTCGCCGCTCGGCCAGGCCGCCGTGGCGAGCGGTGCCCGCAGTCGAACCGCCCATCATCGCCATCGCGCCGAGCCCGTACGCCTTGCGCAGCACGAGGCAGACCAGCGGCACCGTCAGCCGGGCGCCCGCCGCGAAGAGGTCCGCGAACTCCGCACCGTGGCGGTGCGTTCGGCGTCCGGGCCGACCATGAAGCCGGGGGTGTCGCACAGCGAGAGCACCGGCAGCCGGAACGCCTCGCACAACCGCAGGAACCGGGCGGGCGCTTGTCGGCGGCGTCCGGTCCACGGCGCCGCCCAGATGCCCGGATCGTTGGCGATCAGCCCCAGCGGGCGGCCCTCGATCCGGACGAGCGCCGTGACGATGCCGACGCCGAAGCCGCGGCGCAGTTTCGAGGACCGAGCCGGTGTCGGCGAGCCGCCGACCGCGGCGCGGACGTCGTAGGCGCGCCGCCGGTTCTCCTGGCACCGCGTGCCGCAGCAGCCGCTGGTCGGGCGCCTCCCAACCGTCGCGCGGGCCCTGGAAGTACCGAGAGGTAGGCGCGGGCGACCCGCACCGCCTCCGCCTCGTCGGCGACCGGCAGGTCCACGACGCCGTTCGGGACCTGCACCGACAGCGGGCCCGATGTCCCTCGGCCCGGTGCACCCAGAGCCGCCGCCCGATCATCGCGGGCCCGCCCATGCCGATGTTCGCCTCGGGCGTCGCGATGATCACGTCGCAGCTGCCGAGGAGTGCCGCGTTGCCCGCGAAGCAGCGGCCCGACGCGATCCCGACGAGCGGCACCTTGCCGCTGAGCCGGGCCATCCGGTGGAACGTCGTGACGTTCAGGCCCGCGACCGACGTGGTGTCCGTGTCGCCGGGACGGCCCCCACCGCCCTCCGCGAACAGCACCACGGGCAGCCCGCGCTCCTCGGCCACGTGCAGCATCCGGTCGGTCTTGCGGTGGTTGTTGAGGCCCTGGGTGCCGGCCAGCACCGTGTAGTCGTACGACATCGCGACCGCGGGCACCGCCGATCCGCCCGGTGCCGGTGACCATGCCGTCGGCGGGCGTCTTGCAGACCAGCTCCTCCAGGGCCGCCGCTGCCGCTGCGCCGCCACGGCCAGCGCCCCGAACTCGGTGAACGTGCCCGGGTCGCACAGGTCCTCGATGTTCTCCCGGGCCGTGCGCCGCCCCGCCGCGTGCCGCTTCGCGACGGCCTCGGGGCGCTGCTCGTCCAGACCGAACGCGTGCCGAGCGACCACGTCGGCGAGGTCGGGGCGCACGGCGTCCGGGTCGACGGCGTCGGCCGCGCCCTGCTCGGCAGGGGCCGTCGTCCGTGACGTCCAGGGCACCAGGGCATCGCCCTCCGCGACCGTTCGCCGACGGCGGCGCGCACCGCCCGGACGACGCCGGACCGCTCGGCGCGGACCACGTGCTCCATCTTCATCGCTTCCAGGACCAGCAGCGTCGCCCCGGCCGGCACGACCCGGCCCGGCGCGGCGTCGAGCGCTACCACGGTGCCGCTCATCGGCGCGGCGACCGTGCCCGCCTCCCGCGCGGCCCGCTCGGGCAGCGCGGGCACCAGCTCCGGCAGCCGGCGCGGCACGAAGCCCGTGTCGACGCCGCCGGCCGTGAAGCGGGTGGCCGAGCAGCGCGCGCGGCAGGGGGATCCCGGTGTCCACGCCGTCCACGGCGAACTCGTCCAGGGCCCGCCGCGCCCGTACGCGCCGCCGCGAAACCGCCCTGCGGGGCGTGCGCGACGACCTTGGCGAGCAGCGGGTCGTAGCGCGCCCCGATCTCCGTGCCGGTGCGCGCGGCCGTGTCGACCCGCACGCCGGGGCCCGTCGGCACGTCGAACCGCGCGGTCCGGCCCACCGACGGACGCACCGCCCCGTCGGGCGCTGTGACCTCCGCGTTCACCCGCACCTGCACCGCGTGCCCGCGCGGCGCGGGCGGCGGCCCGGCCAGCCCGAGCGCCGCCAGGTCCTCGCCCGCCGCGATCCGCAGCTGCGCCGCCACGAGGTCGACGCCCGTCACCTCCTCCGTCACCGTGCTCCACCTGGAGCCGCGGATTGGCCTCGATGAACACGAACTCCCTCGCCCCTGACCAGGAATTCGACCGTCCCCAGGCCCGTGTAGCGGGCGCTGCGGGCGAGCCGCAGCGCGCTGTCCAGCAACCGGTCCCTGACCGCGGCGTCGAGCCCGAGCCGGGGCGATCTCGACCAGCTTCTGGTGGCGGCGCTGCGCACTGCAGTCCCGCTCCCACAGGTGCTGCACTGCGCCCGCGCCGTCCGCGACGATCTGCACCTCGATGCGGCGCGCGCCCTCCCACAGCCGCTCCACGTACAACTCGGCCTCGCCCGAAACCCTGCCGGGCCTCGGACCTGCACCGCTCCCAGGCGTCAGTCAGCTCTCGCCGGTGCGCGGACCCGCATCCCGCGACCGCCGCCCCCGCCCACCGCCTTTGCCATCACCGGACCGCCAGCGAACTCCCTGCGCCTCGTCGAGGCGTGGTGTCACCCGCCGTGCCCGGCAGCACCTGGCACCCCCGCCCCGACCGCCAGGGCGCGGGCCCGCGCCTTGTCCCCGAACAGGTCGAGCACCTCGGCCGGAGGACCGACGAAGGTGACCCCCGCCCCGGCGCACCGCCGCGCCAGCTCGGACGACTCGCGAGTGAACCCGTACCCCGGGTGCAGGTACCCGCAGCCCCGCCCGGCGCGCCGCGGTCACCAGCGCCGCCGCGTCGAGATAGCCGCCGGGCTCCAGCGGCACGCACTCGTCCGCGAGAGGAGGTGCGCGTCGTCGCCCGGCTCGTGCACAGCGACCGTGCGCAGCCCGAGCTCGGCGGCGGCGCGCAGCACCTGACGGCGATCTCCCCGCTGGTTGGCGACGAAGTACGGCGGCAGACCCCATAGTGCCCCTCCGGCGGATCGTGGTCGCGAGCTGCGCGACGCTCGAAAGACCCCGTCACTCATCGTGACACTGACGTCAGCGTCAATGCTCTGGCGCTGTGGGGCACGCGCAGCAGACACAGGAGTGGGCGACCCGCACCGCCCGGGACCGCACCGACGCACCGGCGCGCGGGCGGCTGTCTCGACGCGGCGGAGTCCGTGTTCGGCCGGCTCGGGTACGGGCCGGCGACCGTCGCCGACATCACCGCGGCGGCCGAGGTCTCCCGGGCGAGCTTCTACGTGTACTTCGCGTCCAAGGACGAGGTGTTCGGGTCCTCGCGGCCCGGGTGCGCGACGCGTTCCTCGCCGCGCAGGACGTGCCCGGCGTGGACACGGACGACGTGGCCGCCGTCGCCGAGGCGTCCACCGCCGCGTTCATCGCCGCGTACGCCCGCCACCTTCCGCTCCTCGTCCTGCTCGAACAGCAGGCCCGTGCCGACGCCGAGGTGCGGGCGCTGTGGGACGAGATCCGCGAGCGGCCGGTCCGCCGCGCCGCCCGCTACGTCCGCCGGGTCGCTGGCCAGGGGCGGGCCCGCCCGGTCGTCGACCCGCTCACCCTGTCCCGGGCCGTCGGCGGCATGAGCGTGGGAGTTCGCCCGGCTCGTCGCCGAGCGCCCGGCCGCGTACGACGCCGCCGTCCGCGACGTCACCGCCATGTACCTGCACCTCCTCGGCATCGGAGCACCACCCCAGCAGTAGCCAGCAGCAGGGAGCCGCACGTTGTCCACCGGCATATCGACCGACGCGTACCTGACCGACCTGAGGGCCCGCCAGAGCAAGGCGAGGCAGGGCCGCCAACCGGACGGAACCGCCCACCCCGCAGGGAGAGCTGACGCTGCCTGCGCACGTCGCGCGGTGGGCGTCGCTGCACCCCCGACCGGCCCGCGATCGTCACCGACGCCGACACCCTCTCGTACCGCCGACTCGACGACCGGTCGGCCCGGTTGGCGGGCTGGCTGGCGGAGCACGGGGTGCGGGCCGGCGACCGGGTCGGCGTGTTCCCGCCCAACGGGTCCCGGTTCGTCGTCGCGCTGCTCGCCGTGCTCCGGCTCGGCGCGGTGCACGTACCGGTCAACCCGATGTTCCGGGCGGCCGAACTGCGCCACGAACTGAACGACGCCGCACCGGAGCTGGTCATCACCCGACGACCTGCTGCCGGTCCGTACGACGTCCGCGACGACACCCCGGTGCGCACCGTGCCCGCCGACGCCGACTGGCCCGACGCCGTCGCCTACGCCCGCCACGAGGACATCGCCGACGACCCCGACGCGCTCGCCGCCCTCCAGCTACACCGGCGGCACCACCGGACCGCCCAAGGGCTGCGAACACCCAGCGCCACATGGTCTCACGGCCACCGCCATCGACAACGGCCGGATGCCCGACCCGACGAGACGGCCCGCGGCATCGTCTCCTCTGCTACCTGCCCGTCTTCTGGATCGCCGGCGAGAACCCGGCATCCTCGCCCCGCTCGTCTCCGGCGGCACCAGCGTCCCTGTTCACCCGCTGGAACGCCGGCAGTGCTGCGCGCCATCGAGACCCACCGCGTGAGCACCATGGCCGGCACCGTCGAGAACTACCTGGAACTCCTCGACCACCCTGACTTCGCCCGGCACGACCTGACGAGCCTCACCGCCCCGCTCACCGTCTCCTTCATCCCGCAAGCTCACCCCCGTCCTGCGCGCCAGGTGGAAGGCGGCCGTCGGCGACCGCAGCGTAGCTGCGCGGAGGCGTCGTACGGCATGACGGAGACCCAGCCACCAGCGACACCAACACGCTCGGCTTCCAGGACGGCGACCACGACCCGCTCAGCGACCGTCTTCTGCGGACTCGGCACGGCACCGACTTCATGGCCGTCGACTTCACACCGGCGCACCCGCCGCCGCCTCGGCGAACGCGGCGAGATCGTCGTCCGCGCCCTCCGCGCGTCACTCCTGCCACTGGCGGGCGCCCGACGCCACCGCGAACTGTGCTGCGCGACGGCTGGCTGCACACCGGCGACATCGGCGCTTGACGAGGAGTGGCTGGTCTTGCACCACTACCCGGCCGCGGCACAGCGCTACGATCAAGCGTCAAGGGATGAGCGTCTCCCCACTGAGTGTCGAGAGTCTCTGCCTTCGCCCAGCACCCGGACGTGCTCGCCGCCGCGTGCGGTCGTCGCCGCCGCAGAACAGACCCGGTCAGCGGACAGCGGCCGGCCGCGTTCGTGCGGCTGCCGTCCGGCTCGGCTCTCACCGGCTATGACGACCTGCGTGCCTGGGCGGTCAGCGTCGATGGCGCCGTGCGTGGCGCCGGGCGTCGTCGAGATCCTCGACGCACTTCCGCCTCACACCGGGAAGATCATCAGGAAGACGGAGCTGACCGCGCTCGAGCAGTCGCATCGCGCCCGCGCCGTGAACTCCTCCGGACCGCCCTTGAAACAGCAGGTCCGCCGTGGTGAACGCCGCCGTCCGCCTGCGCCGCCGCCGTACGGGCAGCGCGATGGCGCGCACGCCCGCCGTGCGCCGCGGCGGCGCCCGGCGCCGCGTCCTCCAGGATCCACGCAGTGGCGCCGGTCGCCAACCTCCCGCCGGCGTGGCCGCCTCCAGGAACACGCGTCCGGCGCGCTTGCCGTAGCCGACCTCGTGTCCGCCGACACGCGCGGTGAGGGAGAGGAGGAGGCCGGTGCCGGTCAGGATCGCCTTCGATCGCGTCCGCCGACGAAACCCGACGCGACTGATCATCGGCAGGGCCCGCCGCGCGCAGCCGCTCACACGAAACAGGCGCATCTGCGGGAAGACGTGCGTCGGTCCGGGCCAGCTCCAGGTAGCGGGTGTTCAGGTCTCGTCGAGGCAGCTCGCGACCGGGGCCTCGATGCCGTACCTCCCCTTCCAGATCCCGAGGGTCTCCAGGGGTGGAGATGCCGACGTACGTCTCGTGATCGGCCCAGATGAACTGGTGACGCCGTACCGGCCGAGCGTGCCGAGGGACGCCTGAAGTAGTTGGGGCCGCTGTCGACGAGGGTGCCGTCGAGGTCGAAGACGACGCGGTGCCGCCTGAAGCGGTAATGGGAGTCGATCGGGGCGTTCATGCACACCAGCATACAGGGACATCGGCGCCGGACGATCACCGGAGGCGGATCAGCGGCGCCGGTCCTCCCGGGCCAGCGCCATGAGGCGGCGCCGCACAGCGAGGGCGGCGCCGGCGAGCAGCGCGAGGGAGAAAACCGGTCGCGGCGTGCCCGCCGTCCCCGTGGCGCGCCGCCAGCGCGATGAGCACCGCCACCCCACGGCGCCGCCGATCGAGCGCCCAGCGCGTTCCTCGCCGCGTCCGGCGCACTGTCGGCACCTCGCCGGGGCGCTGCCTCGACGACGACGCCTGACCGCCCCTGACCGGGTCGCGGCCGGGGGCTCGGCGCCGTGGACCGGCCGATCGCCTCGACCAGCGGCAGCAGCCGGTGCGGCACCCGCTCGCGCAGGGCGACCCGGGTCCGGTGCGGACCGCCGGCAGCCGGCTGAGCTGCTGCACCGCGTCCTCCAGGTGGGCGGCGTCGCGGGCCACCGCGCGGGCGAGCAGATCCCGCCGCCGGTGATCGAGTGCGCCTCGATGATCTCCGGCACCCCGGCGAGGCCCGTCCGCGACGTCGGCCAGATGACCGGTGACCTCGATGTGCACGGTAGAACGCGAGGACCGCGGCCGAGCGCCGCGGGGGAGAGCTAGAGGGCCGCGCCGGTGATCACTCGTCGCGTTCGAGACGGTCGAGGCGGGCCTGAGGGTGCCGCGGGCCACCCCGAGGATCCGGGCGTACTCGCGCACGCTGGTCCGCGGCTGCTCCAGGAGGAGGCGCAGGATGCGGGGTGTCTGAGCTGGTCCCACGCCATACGCGTACGGCTCCTTCGGTGGCGCGGTCGATCCGCGCCGACTGTACCAATGGCTCAGTCGCTGCCGCCTGTCGCGGCCACGGCGGTCAGGGACGGGGCGCGAGCTGCCGGGGTCAGCGTCGCGGCCGTCGGGTCGACGCTCTGCCGTCGAAGAGGGCCGAGCCGATCGTGAAGGCGTCCGCCCCGGCGGCGGCGAGCGCCGCGATCTGCGGCTGCCCGGATGCCGCCCGCCACGACGAGCCGCCCGCCGTCGCGGCCCGCGCCGCCCGGACCAGGTCGAGGGGGTCGGCCTGCGTGCGGGTCAGTGGCGAGCAGGTCGACGCCTGCACAGCTCCGCCGCCCGGCCCGCCGGGCAGTCCCTCGGCGATCCGGTCGGGCTGCCGCCGAGCCGCGTCGGATGCCCGATCGGCTCCCCGACGAACGGCAGGTACGTGACGTCGATCCGTCGAGGACGCCGAGCGTCTCCTGATCCAGGTGCCGCCCAGCAGCGAGTCGATCGCCCAGATCCACGGCGACCCGCGCCGATTCGAGGGCGGCGGCGGCTGGTGCTGACGACCTCGAGGTAGCTGTTGCGCCCAAGTCCCTTATTCGGCAAGTGAGTTGGCGCAGAGTGTCCGGGTCCGCGACGTCCTTGAAGCCGATGTGGCGCAGGCCGAGACCGCGCGACCGCGTCCAGGGTGGCAGATAGTCGGAGACCGTGCGGTCCCGCGCGGGTCAGCATGAGGATGAAGTCCATGGCGCGTGTTCCTGGTTGTCGTGCCCGGAGGGGACGCGGCCAGCTCGGCGGCGTGCCGCAGCGCGCGCAGCAGTGCTCCGGTGGCGTCGGCGACGCCCGCGCCCGCGAGGTCGAACGCGTGCCGTGGTCGTTACGCTGGTGCGTACGGGCGGCAGTCCGATCGTGATGTTTTCACGCCGTGCCGCGCAGACACCGAGGCACTCTGACCGGGATCAGCCCTTTGGTCGTGGTACTCGGCGCGACGACCGCGTCGAACTCGCCGAGCGCGCGCAGGAACACCGCAGCCGGCACGGGCACGGCCGTCGCGTCGATGCCTCGGCTGCGCGCGGCCCGGACGGCGAGGCGCGATGACTCGTCGGGGTCCGCGCGCCGGTAATGCAGAACCGTCCTCGCCCGCGTGCGGACACGAGCCTCGGCCACCGCGAATCCGGTACGGCGGGCACGACCTGCTCGGCGCAGCGTGCGATCGTCGAGCCGGACGACGTCGGCAGCGCGCGCGTGGTGATCGCGTCGATGCGGGCGCGAAGCTGATCGGCGCACCGTCACCAGGATCGACGCGCAGCTCGCCGGTGGCCATCGTCGTCATGCCGATCGGTGCGCTGCCAGTCCGGGTCGGCGAGGATCTCCGTGCGCCCAGGTAGGACGCCCGACGCAGCGCCTCTTTTGCTTGACAGGCGCGGTGACCAGGGCGCGGACCTCGTGCCGCAGCGAGGCTGAAGCCAGCGTCGATGCCGCGCGCCGGTACGTACGCAGGCGGCGCGCGCCTGCCCGCGTCGTCCACCTCGCCCTGGCGGGCATTGCCGGCGCAGCTGCCTCGCGGACGATCAGTTCGACGTCCCGGGCGCACCGGCGAACTCGACGCGCTGGCGCGCGCCGCCGCCCGGGCGAGAGACGTGCTGCAGGTCGCCGATCACGACGACCGGGGCGGTGCGCGCCGGATCGGCGCAGGCGCGGACCACGATCTCCGGGCCGTACCCGCGGGATCGCCCAGGGTGAGGCGCAGGGGAGCGGCCGGTTCACGCGGCACCGCCCAGCCGCCGGTACAGGCGCAGCAGGGTCCGTCGTCGCCGAACCGCCCGCCTTGATCACCACCGGGACGCGGGGAGGCCCGGCAGTCCCGGTCAACAGGCCCTGGGCGACGCCGGGTTCGGGCTCGTCCGAGCAGGTCATCCGCGCCCTGCGGCGGTCAGGACCGCGGCAGCCGTCTCGCCCCGGTGAGCGGTACCAGGGCGTCGGCAGTGCGTCGGCCAGCCTGCGCCCCGGCCCGTTGCGCGAGGTCAGCGGGAGGGCGAGGGGTCCTGGCGGTCGTCGGGCGTGCAGGAGGCGGGCGTCGGGCGTGCCGCAGCGGCGTGGCGAGCTGATGCCGCGAGGCCGGAGTTGGCGCTGCCGACGACGACCAGCGCGCGCCCGGGCAGACTGGGGCAGGGCGGCCGGCGCGGGCCGGCGGGGGCGAATCACCGCGCGAGCGCCGCCGCCAGGCGGCGAGCCCACTCCACAGCGCGCGTCGGCCCGGGTCGGGCACGGCCGCCTTACCAGACCCGGTCCAGATCGGCGTCGCAGGCGGCGTCGCCGACGAACAGGCCGCCCGCGCCGAGAAGGCGGGAGCGTGCCGTCCGGCGCCGCGAGCGTGGGCCTCGGGGAGGATCTCGCACAGGTCCGAGCGGCGCACCGGATGCGCGTCACGGCCGAACTCGCTGCGGTGCACCGGTACGTCGGCCACGCACTGCACTGCGCCCCGGACGGTGGTCCGCCGCTGTCCGGGAACGCGCGGGGGCGACCACCGCGGTGTGCCGCCCCGAGCCGTGCCACGCGGCCCCGGATCTCGGCGGCGAGATGACGGAGCGTCGAGTCGACCGTCTTCCGGAGCAAGGTCTGGAACCGCCCAGCAGCCGGGCCGCGTCGGCCCGTCCGGGCCGCCGCCCGCCAGGCCGCCGGTCCGGGTGCGTCGAGGTCGACGGCGAGCACCCCGACTGTCCGGCTGGGGGCGCGGCCGGTGCGGCGAGCAGGACGCGGGCCCGGACCGGGTCGGGCGGCGCCGTCCGCGCTGGTGAGGTCGACCGGCGAGGATCGAGACACGCAAGGTGGGGTCGCTTCGTCAGTGGGGTGACGGGTTCATCGTGAGGGTCGCGGGGCGTCACGCGACAAGCGACCGTTTCTCCACCGCAGCTGTGCGCACGGCTCACAGGTGGTGGCCCGGTCCGGGCTCCCTGCCCACCGCACGGAACCCGTGACTCAGAGTTCACCCATGCCCCGCCCCGACCTGCTCGCTCGGCGCTCCTGGGAGCCCTTCGAGAGGCGGCGGTGCGGCACGGCAGCATGACACGCCGCCGCCCGCGAACTCCACGTGACGCACGGCGCCGTCAGCCGGCAGGGCGCGCGCTCGAGGCGGGCCCCTGGGCGTCGAGCGCCAGCCTCGAGGCGGGGCCGCGCGCGTCGTGCCGACCCCGGCGGCCCGCCGGCTCGCCGCGACGGTCCGCGACGCGCTCGACGACACCGAGACGGCCGCCCGCGAGATCGCCCGCCGCCCGCCCACCGGCCCGCTCACCCTGTCCTGCGAGCCGACGCTCCTGATGCGCTGGCTCATCCCGCGCCTGCCGGACCTGGCCGAGCGGGCACCCGGCGCGTCACCTCTGCACCTCCGTCGCCGCGGGCGGCCGTCCACTGAGCGGGCGGCGCATCGACCTGGCGATCCGCCGGGACATTTCCCGTTCCCCGCCGACACCCGCCACCCGGCTGTTCGCCGAGCACGTCGGACCCGTCCACCGGCCCGACTGCCCGGCCGCCGGCACACTGCTGCACACCGCCACCCCCGCCCCGGCCTGGGACGACTGGCGCCGCCACCAGGGAGCCGTTCCCGGCCGCGTCGAACAGACCTGGGCACTTCTCGCTCTGCCCTGCAGGCCGCCGCCTCGGCGTGCGTCGGCACCGCCATCAGGCCGTACGCGCTCGTCGACGACCTGGCGCGCGGCGACGGCCCCATGCGGCTTCGTGTCCGGCAGGACCGCGTACCCACCTGCTGGGCCGCCGCCCGGTGGAGAGCGATCCGCCACGGCCGCCCTGCGCGCTGGCTGCGCTCGCTGGCGGCCGAGGCCGCTGCGTCCTGACCACCGCACCGCCGAATCCGTCGAAACCTCCGCCTAGTGCCTCGCGACCGTGTCGTGCGCTGGCCGGATGCGAAAGTCCGAGGACGCCGACGGCGAGCGGATGTTCGGTCACCGCGCTGGTGCGCTCCTCGTTCCTGGTGAACGCCGTGTACGCGGAGTCGAGGCGGCTGCACGGACTCACCAGCAGGGCCAGTTGATGCGATCCTGATGCCGCAGCCGTACGGGATGCGGGGAGCTCGGCACGATGTCTCGGCCTCGCCAGGGTCCAGCCTGACCGGGCTCGTGGACCGCACCGCGCAGCGTGGCCTGGTGCGCCGGGAGCCCGGACCGGAGGACGGGCGGGCCGTGCGGGTCGCCCTGAGCCAGAGCGGCGCAGCCCCCGTCGGAGTTCTACGACGAGACGTGCCGCCGCATCGCCCGGCTTCCCGGACGGCCTCACCGACACCCGAGCGCGGGACACGCTCGCCGGTGCTGCTCGCCCGCGTCGTCCGGGACAGCAAAGGTGCCGGTCGTCTTCGGGGACTGACCGGCGGTCCCGATCCGCCGCTCCGCTCCCGGTGGCGGGCCGGTTCACACCGCGTGGCGTCGACCGGGGCCGGCAGGGCGACGGGCCCGCCGTCGGTGCACCAGCGGCCCGCGTCCGGAGACCCGCCCGGCCTGCTGGCACCACGAGCCCGATGACCCAGGGGCGTGGTCGCCGACCGGACGCCAGCTGACGGAGGCGTGAGGACCCGCCGGGCCAGAACCCCGTCGAGCGCGGGCGGTCCCAGCGGTCCCGGTACCCAGGACGTACGCGGCGAACTCGGGCCCCGCCGGGACCGCCGAAGACCCGGGCCACCTCCTGGCTGGCCGCGTAGACACGCGCCGCGCATCACCCAGGTCGCGTCCCGCCACCGCCGTCCACGACGCGGACCGCAGCCCGACCGACCAGAACGACATCGGCGCGGCGGCCGAGGGAGAGCGACACCAGCGACGTAGCACGCAGAAACCCGACCAGCCGCTCGCCGACCGTGACGACGGCGACGCCCTTGGCGCGTGCCGGACAGCGGCACGGGGCGCACCAGATCGGGCGCTCCGGCCGGACGGGCCCGCGACGTCGCAGTCGCCCGCTCACGCCTGCACTCCCGCAGGGCGCGTCCCGGCCCGCGCTGCGATCTCTCTCGGCGTGCGGCGACACGTCGTCGGGCGCCGAGCGCGGCGAGATGCGGGCTCCGCCAGTCCGCCACCGCGCCCGCCGCGTCCCCGAGGGCGAAGCGGCTGGCGCCCGCAGGTACAGCGGCTCGGGGATCGGCTCGGAGCCGCGGCGGCCAGCACCCGGTCCAGATCGGCCACGGCCCGCCGGTGCTCGCCCAGGGCCTGCAGCGCCACCGCCCGGTTGGCCCGCAGCTCCCGGGTCGCCCACGAGCGCGAGCGCCGCGTCCAGATCGCCGACCGCGTCCTCGGTCCGGCCCGCCTCGAACGCGAGCACCGCCCGGTTCGCCCACGCCGCCACGCAGGTCGGATCGGCATGCAGCGCCGTCGAATAGCTCTCGTACGCCGCCTCGACGTCACCGAGCTCCGGCGAACAACGCCCCCTGCGCCGCCCGGAGTCGCGCGTGGTCCGGGGCGAGGGCGAGGCCGTGCTCGACGTCGGCGGCGGCCCGGTCGAGCGCGCCGCGCGCAGCAGCAGGTCCGCGCGGTGCACCAGCGACTCGACGTGATCGGGCTCCAGGTCGAGCGCGCGTGGTCCAGATCGCGCAACGCGCCCTCCTCGTCGCCGAGTTCGCGCAGCAGGTCGGCCCGGCTGAAGTGCGCCTCGTAGAACGGCGGCGTGAGCCGGATCGCCGCCGCGTAGTCCGCGAGCGCCTCCCTGGGTGCCGGCCGAGCGCCCGGTGCTGGGCGGCCTCGCCTCGAAGTAGTAGTCGCCGTAGTCCGGGTCGCGGCGGATCACCCGTCGTAGTCGGCCAGCGAGTCGGCGTGGTCGCCGGGCGCCGCGCACCTGCGCGCGGTTGTACAACAGCACGCTGCGGTGCAGGAGTTGCTCGTCGGGCCCGAAGTCGGCGTCGGTGATCTCCATCGCCTCGTCGACCAGCGCGAGCGAACCGTCGACGCTGCCGCGGTGCAGCTCCACGCCCGCGCGTTGCGCATGAACGCCCGTACCAGGATCCGCCTTGTGCGGGTCGGTGGCGCGTCGGCGTCGAGATCGCCCAACGTGTTCACCCACGCGAGGGCGAGGTCCTCGTCGTGGGCGTCCTTCGGCAGGAACCGGGTGTACGCAGCATCGCCATGAGGTAAGCGGTGCCCATGTGGACGTCCGGCGAGGTCGAGCCGCGCCGCATCTCCTCGAAGTGAGGGAAGGCGGTCGTGGCCGCGCCCAGGTGCACAAAGCACGCGCCGATCTTATGCGTCAGGATTTCCAGCACGTAGAGTAGGGTCCGTCGTCGAGCAGGGGCGCGGCCCCGCAGCGCGAGGTCGACCACGGCCTCGTGAAACCCCTTGTCGAGCAGACGCCGACGGCCTCGACGATCGACCGGCGCCCGCGCCGCGGTCCAGCGCTGCGCCCAGGTGGCACGGGATCGCGCCGAGCCGCTGGTCGGCTCGTCGCGTTTCAGGCGAGCAGCGCGGCGCGCGCGGTGTGCCAGCGGGCCCGCTCCTCGGCGGGCAGCGCCTCGTAGGCGCGGCGCAGACGCGGCTCGTCGGTGGTGCCGTCGGCGTCGACGTAGAGCTGGGCGACGTCCGTGTCGGGCAGCAGCTCCGGGGTCCACATAGGGGAGTCGGGGAGCCCGGTGGGCGTGGGCGGCCAGCGCCCGGCCGAGCTGGTCGTCGGCGGCCCCCGCGCCGTCCACGACCACGGTCAGTACTCGCGGGGTCGCAGCGCCGCAGCAGCACCGCGACCAGGTCGCGGTCGGTGGGGTCGGCGTCGTCGAGGCCCGGAAGGCGATGGTGACGCCCTTCGTGGGCCGCCCCGGCCCAGTCCACGAGGAGTTCGGCCACGCCGTGCGATGCGCAGCGCCCGGGCCGCCGGGTAGAAGCCGGGTGCGTTCCCTGGCCGAGGCGAGAGGTTGGTGAGTGTCTGCGGCGGGGTCGGCACGATCGCCATCAGTTCGGGTGCGATCGACTCCACCTCCAGCGCCCGGGCTGCCGCCACCAACTCGGCGTCCCGCTCGACCAGTTGGGAACGGTCTGGTGGAGGAGGAAGTGCGCGGCGGTGAACGGGCCGCGTAACCGGCGGTGGCAGCGCACGTGCAGAGCGGCGGCGGGCGGCGGCTCGCCCGTCGGTGGTCTGTGCGGTGGCGTCCAGCCACCAGTGACGGGTCGGCAGGGCGGTCATGTCAGGGCTCCTTCGGAGGACGGCGTGGAGGGCGGGACCGGGTGCGCCGGTCCCGCAGCGTGACGTGGACGAGCAGCCCGATCTGCACGGGGCCGACAGGGCGATGAAGCCCGCCGCGTCGACCAGCTCCCAGAACGAGGGTGTCGGCGCCGCCGAGCCGGCCGGCGATCGTCGACCAGAAGTGCAGCGCGGTGGGGAGGCCGGCCCAGACGAGCGAGGCCAGCGAGAACCCGTACCCGGCGATGAGCAGCGGCGCGTACCAGCGGGCCACCGCCCGGTCGCGCTCGGACCACTCGGTGTCCGGGACGGGCGGAGCGAGACGCAGCGCACGCCGTACGCCGCTGCGGATCCGGAAACGCGTCGCGTTCTGCAGATCCGTGCAGCGGGCCGCGGTCGTCACCACGTAATAGATGTCGGTCTCCAGATAGAACAGGAATTGCCAGATGAGTCGCAGGACGCAGGTGAATGCGACAGCGAGACAGAGTTTGTGAATCCAATGACGGAATTCCATGACCGTCGAGCGCGAGCGACATGAGGGTGAGTCCGCACAACAGGACGACATCGGCCAGCATGCCCGCGCAGAACGGGAGATAGCGTTTGCGGCGCTCCACGCTCAGCAGGGGAATCGAGCCGGGCCTCCGCGACCAGGTAGTAGAGCCGCCGCCCGATCCCCAGCGTCGACGGCAGGCCGAGCCTGCGGCCCGCGAGCGCGTGGAACCCCTCGTGGATCACGATGCACGGGATGGCGAGCGCGAAGATCGTGATCGGGATCAGCGACAGGTAGTGGGTGAAGAACACCTGGTGGTACGAGGGCCTGAGCCCGGGATCGTGGACCATCACGGTCACCGCGCCCGCCACGACGACGCCGTACGCCAGCCATGCGGGCGCCCCGAACAGCAGCCGCCCGAGCCCCTGCCACCGCACGGTGGGCGTGTCGGTGCGTGCCTCGTCCGTGCGGAGGAAGCCCAGCTCGGACAGGGTCTCCAGGAAGTCGTCCATATCGAGCGGCGCTCCGCAGACCCGCTCGTACCAGTCGGCCACCTCGGCCACCGGCAGCCCGTCGGCGAACATCCGCAGGGCCTGCGCCCCCTCCTCGGGGAACACCGCGTAGGACCCGGTCTCGGGCCGGCTGATCATGCGACGCCGTCGTCCTCGGCCACCATCGTGAGCCGGTGCAGACGCACGGTCGTGCTCATCGCGCACCTCTCTGAGGGAACCGGAGCCGGGCCCCGAAGGCGGCCCGGCTCCGACCCGCGGGCGTAGGACTTACGCGGCGTCGCCGCAGAGGTAGTAGCAGGCGGTGGTCAGACGGATCGGACCGGCCTTGCGGACGGAAATCTTCTTCATGGCGTTCCCCTCCCGGAGAGATTGGACTTGTGCGAATTCCGGAATCGCTGATGCGCTTCCAGCATCAGCACCCGCATTCGGGCCTGTCAACGAGGAACGGAGACGTCCGGAAATTAATTTCAGGACGGCTTCGGGAAGGATTTTCCGAGGAATTCCGGGCAGGGAAGCCCGGCTCAGGCAGCGGAAAAAGGAATTCAGGAAATACCTGAGAGGAAGAGAAAACGATCAGCGGAGCGCTCTGCGCACCATCCGTACCTCCCGCACGGCCCCCGTCGGTCCCGGCTCGACGCCGGTCTGCAGTCTCCTACGGAGAGGGTCGCAGCAGCGTTCAACTCGGTTGCGGCCGGGGT
The DNA here is from genome assembly GCF_030766975.1 of Streptomyces sp. KL116D. Taxonomy (NCBI): domain Bacteria; kingdom Bacillati; phylum Actinomycetota; class Actinomycetes; order Kitasatosporales; family Streptomycetaceae; genus Streptomyces; species Streptomyces sp. KL116D. The sequence continues at coordinate 31,950 of NZ_JASERH010000054.1, forward strand.
CCGTTGACCGGCGTTCCGGCAGGTCGGGGCAAGTTCGCGGTGTTGATCGCCGTCCCGGGCGCAGCCTTCTTCTACCTTGTCCCCCATGAACCAGCAGCACCCCATGGACGAGCCCGTCGCCCTCGCCACCACGACCCGTGAGTCCACCGACTGGTGGCGGGACGCGGTCATCTACCAGGTCTATCCACGCAGTTTCGCCGACAGCGACGGCGACGGGACGAGGGGACCTGGAAGGGATCCGCCGTCGCCTGCCGTACCTGAAGGGGCTGGGCGTGGACGCGGTGTGGCTGTCCCCGTTCTACGCGTCGCCGCAGGCCCGACGGCGGCTACGACGTCGCCGACTACCGGGCCGTCGATCCGATGTACGGGACGCTCCTGGACGCGGACGCGTTGATCACGGACGCGCACGCGCTGGGTCTGCGCATCATCGTCGACCTGGTGCCCAACCACTCGTCGGACCAGCACGAGTGGTTCAGGCGGGCCGTCGACGAAGGGGCCGCTTCGCCGCTGCGGGACCGCTACCACTTCCGGCCGGGCAAGGGCGCGGACGGTGAACTGCCGCCCAACGACTGGAGTCCGTGTTCGGCGGCCCGGCGTGAACGAGGGTCGCGGACGGGGCGTGGTTCCTGCACCTGTTCGCCCCGGAGCAGCCGGACTTCAACTGGGAGCATCCGGCGGTGGCGGACGAGTTCCGCTCGATCCTGCGGTTCTGGCTCGACATGGGCGTCGACGGCTTCCGGATCGACGTCGCCCACGGCCTGGTCAAGGCCGAAGGGGACTGCCCGACCTGGGCGGCCACGACCAGCTCAAACTGCTGGGCAACGACGTCACGCCGTTCTTCGACCAGGACGGCGTGCACGACATCTACCGGACCTGGCGCACCATCCTCGACGAGTACGACGGCGAGCGGATCTTCGTCGCCGAGGCGTGGACGCCGACCGTCGAGCGGACCGCGAACTACGTCCGCCCCGACGAACTGCACCAGGCCTTCAACTTCCAGTACCTGAGCACGCCGTGGGACGCGGTCGCACTGCGGCAGGATCGTCGACGCGTCCTTGGACGCGATGCGCCCAGTGTGCGCCGGCCACCTGGGTGCTGTCCAACCATGATGTGACCCGGCACGCGACCCGGTTCGCGAACCCGCCCGGCGGCACCCAGATCCGCACCCCGGGCGACCGCGAACTGGGTCTGCGCCGGGCGCGGGCGGCGACGCTGCTGATGCTGGCGCTGCCCGGTTCGGCGCGTACGTCTACCAGGTGAGGAGCTCGGCCTGCCGGACGTCACCGACCTGCCGGACGAGGCGCGGCAGGGATCCGTCGTTCTTCCGCGCGCCGATGGGCAGGACGGCTTCCGCGACGGCTGCCGGGTGCCGATCCCGTGGACCCGCACGGGCCCTCGTACGGCTTCGGGGACGGTGGCAGCTGGCTGCCGCAGCCGGACGGCTGGGGGCGAGATTGAGCGTCGAGGCGCAGACCGGGGTGGCGGGCTCGACCCTGGAGCTGTACCGCTCCGCGCTCGCCCTGCGGCGGGCAGGCGGCGGGCCTCGGTGACGGCGAGCGATCCGGTCTGGTGGGACGGCGCCCCCGAGAGGGCTGCTGGCCTTCGAGCGGCCCGGCTTCGCGTGCACCGTCAACATCCACCGGCGCCCCGGTCCGGGATCCCCGCGCCCGGCACGGTCCCTGCTGGCCAGCTCGCCGGTCGAGGTGACCGACGGCGAGATCGAGCTGCCCGGCGACACGACCGTGTGGTGGGCGACGGCGTAGCAAGAAGAGGCAGAGGAAGAGACAGAGGAAGAGGTGGCGGGGCCGGCGCCGGCCGCCACCCGCCCGGTCAGCGCCTGAGCAGCTTCAGCGGGAACGCCTGCGCCATCGCGGCCATGCCCGCGTCGTTGGGATGCAGACCGTCACCGCTGTCGTAGGCGGCGAGCAGCCGTCCGGGGGTGCTGCGGATCGCGCACCGCGGCGTCCCGAAGTCGACGACTCCGTCGTACGCCCCGCTCGTCCGGATCCACCGGTTCCAGCGCCTGCCGGGCCGCCCTCCCGCTCGGGCGTGTAGAAGCCCAGCGAGTCACCCTCGAACGGCAGGATCGTCGCGCCCAGGGCCTGGAGGCCGTGGTCGTGCGCGCAGCGGATCAACCGCCGGTGACCGGCGATGAGTTCGGCGGCCGTGACCTCCTCGTCGGCGGGCGCGGTGGTGCGTGACCGAGGTCGTTGACGCCGAGCAGCACCACCACGGCGCGGGCGCCCGGCTGGCGCAGCACGTCGCGGTCGAAGCGCCGGAGCCCGCTCTCCCGAAGTACGCCGCGTACGACTCGGCGGGGAGCCCAGCGGCGGGGTTCGGGTCGCGCAGCAGCCGGTTGCCGCCGATGCCCGCGTGTTCAGCACGCGGTGGTGGCGGCCAGCTCGCGGTCGCCGCGTAGCCGCTCGGCCAGCAGGTCGGGCCACCTGTGGTTGGCGTCGAGCCGGGTGTTGGAGCCGTCCGTGATCGAGGTCCCCGAACGTGACCAGCGCCGAAGCCGCCCGGCTGCGCTGCCGGTCGACCGAGACGCCGGACAGGGAAGCGGCGGTTCGTGATGGTCTGCGTCGGCGTGATGTCGGGCTTGCCCGCGACGTTGCCCGCCGCGACCCAACCGTGCTGGAACGCCGAGGAGTGGATCGTGCTGCCGGGCGTGCGCTGCGGCAGGCAGAGGCTGACCACGAGGTCGCCGCCCGCCTCGGTGGCCAGGGCGACCGGGTCGCTCCACACCTGTGCGCCCGCCGCGAGCGTCGTCGCGGTCCGGCCGCCGAACCGCAGCGTCCGGTCGGCGGCGGGATCCACGGCGGTGCCGGGGCCGCCGTCGGCCCGGCGCGCGACGTGGGCCGCGCCGATGGTCAGCGGGGTGCTGCCGAACTCGTTCGTGAGCCGGACCCGCACGGCCCGGCCGGCGACGCTGAGGTGCACGATCTGCCGCAGCGTCACGTCCTCCGAACGTCGTCGTGTCGGTGCCCGGCACCCCGGTGGGCGCGGCTGCCAGCCGCAGATCCACCCGCCGCCCGCGCCGTGCGCCGACGGCGGCAGGGCGAGGGACGGCCAGCAGACCGGCGAGGGGGAGCGCCAGCAGGGCGAGGGAGCGGCGGAGCAGGGTGCGTCAGGCGTGCCCGCGGCGGAGGGTGCCGCGTCTGGGCACGCAGCGTCTGGGCACGGGGCCTCTGGGAATCGGGGCGTCTGGGCATGGGCGTCGTTCCTTCCGTGACGGAGGTGTGACGGCGCGACGGAACGTACGGGTGGGGGCCGAGCGCGTCAATGGGGGCGACGGGTGCGGCGGCGATGATGAGGTTGACCCTCACACCGTGAGGCCGTGGAGTGGAGACACCATGTTCACCATCGGAGACTTCGCCCGCCACGGCCGCGTCTCGGTCCGGATGCTGCGCCACTACGACGCGACCGGACTGCTGCGCCCCGCCCACGTCGACCCCAGCCACCGGCTACCGCCACTGACACGGCGGCCCAGCTCGCCCGGCTCAACCGCGTCATCGCCCTCAAGCGACCTCGGCTTCACCCTCTGCAGCAGGTCGCGAGATCCTCGCACGACGAGGTCGGCGCCGAGCAGTTGCGCGCCATGCTGCGGCTGCGGCGGGCGGACCTGGAGGCGGACATCGCGGCGGCGGCCGCCCGGCTCGGCCAGGTCGAGGCGCGGCTCCGGTCCATCGAGAGCGAGGGGGCACATGCCCGCCGAAGACGTCGTCATCAAGCAGCTGCCCGCGGTCCGCGTCGCCGAACTCACCGCCGTCGCAAAGGACTTCGACACCATCGGGCCGGTCATCCAGCCGTTGTACGAGGCTGTTCCGGCGCCTCGGCGTGGCCGGCATCCAGCCCACGGGGGCTGGTGTCGCCCGCTACGAGGACGCGCCGGACGGCGGCATCCTCGTCCACGCGGGGGTCGAGTGTCGGCCGCGCCGCGCGACGGCGGCGACAGCGGGGACGGGGTGCGGGTGCTCGACCTGCCGCCGGTCGAGAGCGCGCCGCGACCCTCGTGCACCGGGGATCGATGGACGCCGTCCTGCCCTCGGTCCAGACGCTCGCCCGCTGGATCGACGCCCACGGGCACCGCTCGGTCGGATACCCCAGGGGAGATCAACCTGGAGTGCCCCGAGGACCGTGCCGACTGGGTGACCGAACTCCAGGAACCGCTCGCCTGACCCCGTGCAGGGACGGGACAGCCCAGACTGTGCAGCCTTGGTTGCACAGTCTGGGCTGTCGATCTACGGTGAAGCATGACCGAGAACGAAGAACCTGTCTCCGAAGCCGCCGCCCAGGCGGCCGGTGACGTCTGGGTGGTCGTCGGCCGCCTGCTCCGCAGGCTGCGCGCCCTGGAGGAACTGGAAGGCGGGAGGACATCACCTCCGCGCAGGCCTCCGTCATCTCCCGGCTCTCCAAGCGCCCCGCGTCCGCCAGCGATCTGGCGGCCATCGAGGGCGTGCGGCCGCAGTCCATGGCCAAGACCGTCATCGCCCTGGAGCAGGCCGGGATCGACCGGCGCAGCCAGGACCCGGACGACGGCCGCCGGCAGCTCGTCGCCCTCACCGAGCTGCCACGAAGCGCCGGCAGGGCGTCCGGCGTGCGCCCGGCAGGCCTGGCTCGCCCGCGCCCTCCAGGAGCACGGCACCGAGGAGCAGATCCGCCGCCACAACGATCACCGCCATGGAGCTGATCGACGAGGTGGCCCAGGCGTGAGCCGGATATCCGAGCGCATCCGCCGCACCCGGCCCGCCGGGCCGGGACGGCTTCGACCGGCGGCTGGTCGCGCTCGATGGTCCTCCGCTCGGTGCTCAACCCGATCAACTCTCGATGCTCGCGGTCGCGCTGATCCCCCATCGGCCGCGCGTTTCGGCGCACCGCCCGCAGACGGCCTGGCCTCGTCTCGGGCTCTACCTCGCCACCGCCGTCGGCCAGCCGGTCATCGGCCGGCTCGTCGACGCAGCGACCGCGCCGCCTTCTATCTCGTGGGCACCGCGCTGGTCGGCGTCGCCGGATCCCTGTCGGCGTGCTCGCCCCGGCCCTGTGGGTGCTGGTCGTCTCTGCGGGTCCTGCTGCTTCGGCACCTCCGCCGCCTATCCCGCGTCGATGTCGCTGCTGCGCACCGAGTCGGAGCGCACCGGACTGAAGAGCCCCAGCGGCATCCCTCGCCACCCCGTCGGCGTCCTCCCAGGTCATCTCTCGTCGTCGGGCCGACGCCTCGGCGGCGTCCCCATCGCGCGCGGCTGGCAATCTTGATCTTCGGATCAAACGTGCCGCCGTCGGCGGCCTCGTCTGGTCCTCGGCGCGCGGCGCCTGCCCAGGACCCCGCAGGGCGAGCGTGGTCCGACGCGCGGGCACCGACGTACCCGATGGCGCTGTTCGGCCGCGTCGCCGACCGCGTTCATGCTCGCCCTGATGGGGCCCGGCCTCGCGCACGCGTACCTGCTGATCGGCCTGCCGCGGGCGCCCTGTTCGTCCGCCGTGAGCGCGGCGCGGCACCCTTCCTCGACCTGCGGGTCCTGGGCGGCAATGGACCGCCGCTCGCGACCTACGCCCGGCAACTCCCTCGCGCGTACACCACCGCGCACGTCTTCCCGTACGGCTACGCGCAGTGGCTCCAGGAAGGCCGCGGCCTGAGCGCCCGGCGGCGGGACTGCTCCTGCCGCCGATGTCGCTGGCGGCGCTCGCCGTCACTGCGTGCTCACCGGCCGCCACCCCCAGGTGCGGCAAGCTCGCCGCGTCGGCGCCGTCTCCTTCCAACTCGTCGGCTGTGCCTCCCTGTTGTTCCTCGACGCCGACAGCCCCGGCTGGCTGCTCGTCCTGGTCGGCGTGGCCTTCGGGATCCCGCAAGGGCTGAACGGACTCGCCAACCAGAACGCCCTGCACGCCCAGGCCGATCCGGCCCGCATGGCGTCCGCCGGGCCTCCTGCGCACCTTCACCTACCTCGGCGCGCTGCTTCGCCGCCGCCGCGAACGCCGCCTTCTTCCAGGACGGCGCGCCACCACCGGCGCGGGACCGCACCGACCTGGCCTGGCTCGCTCGTCGCGGTCGCCGCCGCGCTGTTCCTGGTCATCGTGAGCCCTCGCCGACCAAGCTCGCTGCGCCGCGTCGGCCGCGAGGCGTAACCCTCCTCTCCCGTCTCGCCCCCGTATCCGAAAGGGACCGTAGCCATGCCCGTCACCGCACTTCGACCCCACCTCCGCACTCGTCGTCGTCGACCTCCAGAAAGGGGCTCATGGGCGTGCCCGCCACCCCCGCATGGCACGGCCGACGTCGTGCAGCGCACCGCGTGGCTCGCCGACGCCTTCCGCGCCGAGGGCCTGCCCCGTCGTCCTGGTCCGCGTCACGTACGCGGCGGACGGCGCCGACAAGACGCTCCGGCCGCACCGACACCCCGCAGCGCGGCGGCACCCCGCCCGAGGGCTGGGACGAGGTGGTCGACGTGCTCGCCGGCCACCCCGGGGACATCGTCGTCACCAAGCGGAACTGGTCCGCGTTCTACGGCACCGACCTCGATCTGCAACTGCGCCGCCGCGGCGTCACCCAGATCGTCCTGACCGGTGTCGCCACCCAGCATCGGCGTGGAGTCCACGGCCCGCGCCGCCCACGAGCACGGCTATCACGTCACTCCTCGCCACGGACGCCATGACCGACCTCGACGACGAGGCGCACCGGGGGCAGCGTCGAGCGGGATCTTCCCGCGCCTCGGGGAGACGGGGCCCACGGACGACGTCCTGAGATGCTGGTCCGGCGCGGCTGAGAGGGCCGAAGAGCGCTGAGAGGGGCCGGAAGGGCGGTATACGTCGGCGGTGAACGGGTGCGCAAGTCCCGTGCGCTATGGCGTATTTCACCCATCGATCGATGATCGGAAATCTGTTGACCTCTCGGAAATCCGCGGCCGTAACGTCCACTCCACGACTTTGGAAGTGTGATTTCGGATAGCGGAACCGAGGGGTCTTCGATGGCCACTGCACAACAACGGGACCCCCAACCCGGCGACGGACCTCGCGACGCCCGAAGCGCGGGACTGCAGCCCCCGCCTCTACAACAGCGATCTGGCCCCACGAAGGCGGCGGCCGCAGCTGCGCGTACAACGTCTTCACGCTCTGGGCAACGACGCGCACAGCCCGGCAACTACGCGTTCGCCATCGGGCTCTTCGCGCTGGGCATGAGCGTGTGGGACATCCCTCATCGCCTCGCGACGCCTCCGTGCTGCTGTTCGTGCTGCTCAACCTGTCCGACGGATGGGACACCGCACCGGTGTCCCGTTCCCGGTGATGAGCCGGATCGCCTTCGGTGCGCGGCTCCCAACTGCCCGCCGTGGTCCGCGGGGGCCGCCGCCATCGCCTGGTTCGGCATCCAGACCTACCTCGCCTCCTGTAGCGCTGCGCACGCCGATCACGGCGCTGTGGGCGGGCGCGGCCGACCACGACAAGAACGCGATCCTCGGCCTGTCCACGCTCGGCTGGATCAGCTTCCTGTTCCTGTGGCCTCGTCCAGGTGCTCATCGTCAGCTTCGGCATGGTAGGCCATCCGCCGCTACATGGCCGTCGCCGCACCGGACCGGTCCTGGTCACGGTGCTCGCCCTCGCCGTGCGGGATGTTCACCTCAAGGCGGACATGTCGATCGCGCTCGACAACGGCGAGCCGTTCACCGGCGGCGCGAAGTGGCCGCACATCTTCGAGGCCGCCGCGCTGTGGGTCGTCGTCTACGGCACGTTCGTCCTCAACTTCTGCGACTTTCACGCGGTCCGCGAAGTCGCCCTGCTCCATCACCCGCGGCAACCTCATCGGCATCCCGGTGAACATGCTGTTCTTCGCGGTGATCGCCGCGGTGCTCTCCGGCGCCCAGTTCCGCCTCGACGGCGAGGTCATCACCAGCCCCACCGACATCGTGCGCACCATCCCCAGCACGATCCTGCTGGCCCCTCGCCTGCCTCTGCGCTGCCGAGCTGACCGTCGCCGTGAACCTCCTGCGAACTTCTCGTCGCGCCGGTCTACATGCTGGTCAACCTCCCTGCAGCGCCCTCGACTTTCCGCGCAGCGCGGGCGTCGTCAGCGCCCCGTCGGCCTGGGTGATCCTGCCCTGGAACCTGTACGACAGCCCGGTCGCGGTCACCTCACTTCGGCGGCCTCGGCGCCCTGCTCGGCCCTCGTCTTCGGTGTCGTCATGGCCGACTACTGGCTGCTGCGCAAGGCGCAGATCAACGTGCCGCACCTCTACCTGAGGACCCCGAGGCCACCTACCACTACCGGCGCGGCATCAACCCGAAGGCCGTCGGCGCTCTCTCGTCCCGTCCGCCGCGATCGCCGTCGTCATCGCCCTCGTCCCGTTCTTTCTCCGGGATCTCGGGATTCTCCTGGATTCACGGCGCGGCCATCGCCGCCGCGCTGTACTGGGTCGCTGAGCGACCGCACACAGACCTTCGAGCACATCGACGGCGAGGCCATCGCCGTCGCCGCCGAATGAACCACACTCCTGGGAGTACCACCCGCATGCGCATCCTCGTCGCCAACGTCAACACCACCGAGTCGATGACGAAGAGCATCGCCCTCACCGCGGAGTCGGTCGCCGCACCCCGGCACCGAGATCGTGCCGCTCACCCCGGACTTCGGTCCGAGTCCTGCGAGGGCAACTACGAGAGCTACCTCGCCGCCGTCGCCGTCATGGAGAAGGTGCGCGCGCCTACCCCGAGCCGTACGACGCCGTCATCCAGGCCGGGTACGGCGAGCACCCGGCCGCGAGGGGCTGCAGGAACTGCTCGACGTGCCCGTCGTCGACATCACCGAGGCGGCCGCCAGCACCGCCCAGTTCCTCGCCACAAGTACCCGTGGTCACCACCCTCGACCGGGCCGTGCCGCTCATCGAGGACCGGCCTGCTGGCAGGGGTCTTCACCGGCTCGCCTCCGTCGCGCAGCGGCCTGGCCGTGCTGGAGCTGGAGAGCGACCCGGACGCCGCCGTCGCCGCGATCGTCGAGCAGGCCGCGGCCGCCGTCGAGCAGGACCGCGCCGAGGTCATCTGCCCCGGCTGCGGCGGCATGGCGGGCCTCACTGAACAGGTCGTCGCCCGCACCGGCGTGCCCGTCGTCGACGGGGTGGCCGCCGCCGTGACCATCGCCGAGTCCCTGGTCAGGGCTCGGCCTGACGACGTCGAAGGTGCGCACGTACGCGCCGCCGCGCCCGAAGGCCATCCGCAACTGGCCGCCGCGCACGGCCTGACACCCGGTCAGGAGGCCGTGCGCCGCCCGCCGCGGCGTACGGTCACCAGCGCGATGCTCGCCAACGCGCAGCCCAGCAGTCCGAGTTCGGACACCGTCGGCGGTCCGGCAGGGCCGAGCGCCCAGTCGCCGAGGCGCACCGTGAACGGCACCGCCAGCTGCAACCGCCGCCGTGGAACACCGGACCGCGCAGCAGGATCAGCCGGCGCCGCACGAGATGTGGCGGGGGCGTGGACCGCGCCGCCCAGCAGCACGTGATGCCGCCCCACCGGGCGAGAGGGAGGCGCCGTCGGCCGGCACGGCGAACGGCAGCATCACCAGCGAGCGTCGCCAGACCCCAGCAGCAGCTACCCGGCAGCGCGGGCCGGGATCGGCGCGGACACGAGCCGCCGCCGGCAACAGGAACCCGTACGCGGGCGGAACGCCAGGCATCTGCCACCGCGAGCCTCGAGCTCCCGGCGAGATCGACCCGCCCGCCCCGTCCCGCACGCTGCTGTACGCAATTCTCGGTCGCCACCGCGGCGAGCACCCGCCCCCGCGGCCTGCCGGACCGTGGCCCGCTGCCCGAACAGCAGCGCCCCCACCGCCAGCGAGGCGTGCACGGCATCAGCGCGACGACCAGATTGGTCAGCGAGGCCGTGCCGATGCGCGGGCGGTGCGCGAGCAGCGGTCCCCATCGCGTACGCGGCGAACCCGAGCAGCGCGAGCAGCGCCAACGCCCCTGGCTGTCGCGGTACCTCTGACGCAGCTCGTGGCGCCCTCGGCCCGCGCCGCGCGCACCCCGCAGAGCACCGCGCAGCACACCTCGGTCCGCGCCCGCCGCGACCACCAGCGGATCGGTGTCTCTCGACCAGCGCCCCGGACAGCAGCCACGTGCCGGCGAGGGAGCGCGACGAGCGCGCGCGGCGAAAGCACGGCGACACCGGCCGGGCCGGGACCCTGCCGCACGCCAGGGGCCGTCGAATCCACCCTGCGCTCGCCGACCGCCGACCGGCGCGTGCGACGCCTCTCGACGGTTCGGCTCGGGACGATCTGCCGGGCACGCTGGTCGATGACCATGCCGTGGTGGTCTGCGGACCGGCGACCGTCGGGACGTGGGTGCGCCAGGGCGACGCAGTGCCGGCCGCCCCGCCGTCCACCGGTCGGCGATCCGCCACGTCGACGGCCCGGCATGGCGGAGCAACGCGGGCGATGCCTGAGCCGGGCCCGGGAACGAAGTTGCTCGCGGCCGCCGGACCGCCAGCGCTCCCGACCAGCCGGACGGTGACCCGCTCGCCGATGTCGCCCGGCGCGGTCTCGACGATCAACAGGCCGCCGGGGCGGGAGTTCCCGGCCATCCGGGCCCAGCGGTGCGCCCCGGGTGCGCGCGATGCCGCCGAGATTGCCGTCCACGAAGCAGCGCCGGCCACGCCATCGGCCGGCGCCGCAACGGCGCGAACACCGACCGCACCAGCGCCCGCCCGCCCAGCTGCCGGGTGCGACGCGACGCGGCCTCGCTTGGCACGTCGATTGCCGAGTGCCGGCTCGCGCGCGGCCAGCTCCGCGACCAGTGCCGTCCCGGCCCCGCACCCGACGTCGAGGACGGCCGGGTCGCAGCGGTCCAGGAGCGCCTGGTCCACGGCGTCCGCCCGCGCACCAGCGGGTCGACCTCCAGGGCTTGGCCAGCCGTCGCCCCGGCGCGGGAAGAGCGGTCCGCCGCCGGCCCGCAGCGCGTCCGGCGGTAGGGATCGGCCGACCGAGTGGCGCCCGGCGGCCCCGCACTTGGCGTACGACGTTCATCGGCGGGCCGACCGCTCGGCAGCGGGCCAGTTCCGCGGCGAAGCGGCTGCCGGTGCGCCGCGGCGGCGGCGACCGCCTCCGCGATCCGCCGCCGGTAGTCCACGTCCCGCAGGCCCGGCAGATCCCTGACCCCGCAGCCCCGCGGCCATCAGCCGGGCCCGCTGGACGGCGCCCGTCGCGGGCGTCGACATGAGGACGCCCTGCAGCAGCGCCGGATCGGGATCGGCGAGGCCGCAGCGCCCAGAACTCCGCTGCCGCGGCGGGGCCGAAACACGCGTCGTACCTGGCGAAGTCCACGGTGAGTAGCTCCGGCGTCACCTGGGTGGGTGTCCATGCTGATCAGCAGGCGGGCCCGGTGCAGCCGGCGAAGGCGGCGGCGAGCCGCTCGTCCAGACCGCCCGCGCACTGCGGGACGACCTCGAAGCTGGGCGGCAGCTGCGGCCCGGCCCGCCCGTCCAGCACCAGGACCCGCGCCGCGCCGGGTCGCGGCCACCGCCCGCGGCCCGTGAGGGCTGCCGCGGCGAGCGCCGCCGCCTGCTCGGGGTGAACGGCGGGTGAGCCGGGTCTTCACCCGCCGGGCCGTGGTTCCTGGCGATCACGAGCAGGGTGGTCACGGACGGCTTCCTCGACGGGGTGCGACGGGCGACGGGGGCGCGAGGGGCGGCTCGGCCAGCACCCGAGCCCATGTCGCGCACGCCTGCCAGGTCCCGCCAGCGGGTGCCGGTCACCTTGAGTGCTGGAGCGCGGTAGGTACGGACGTCGTGCCAGGTGACCCGCCACTGCGTCGTGGCCGCCCGCACGACCATCTGCAACGGGTAGCCGCTGCGCCGGTCGGACAGGCCGAGGTCGGCGCGCCTCCCGGAGCGGCGCAGGCCCCGCAGCGGACCGGAGGTCGCGCAGCCGCAGGCCCGTGCGCCTGCGCAGCAGCAGGCCAGCGCGACGTTCCCGCCCGGGCGTGTGCGCCAGGCGCCCCGGCCGCGGCCGACGCCGCCCGAGCACCAGACCAGCCGTGCCGCCGCGCACCCGTCGACGAACGGCACGAGCAGCGCCGGATCGAGGGAGGCGTCGCAGTCGCAGAAGCACACGACGGCCGTCGCCGGCCGTCCTTGCGTGGCAGGCGGCGCTCGGAACCGCGCTGCGGCTCCTCGACGACGGTGGCGCCTAGCGCGGGCGATGCCGGCCGAACCGTCGGTGGAGCCGTTGTCCACGACGACGCTCGCCAGCCCGGCGGAATCCGCCGAGCACCACGGTAGGCCTCCGCCTCGTCGAGGCAGGGGCAGGACGACATCGACGCCATCGGGCGTGGAAGGGATCAGCACGGCTCACCCTACGAACGAAAAGCCGCAAACGGACTTCAGCTCCTTACGAAACAAGGACGTCGGAGGCGGCGGGCGGCCGGGCGCTGCGGCCGGTGCGACGCTTGACGCATGGAACAGCAGCAGTCGTCCGGAACAGGGTTCGCCGGCGGAGACGCGGGCCGGGCTCTGCGTCCTCGTCGTCGACGACGACCCCACGGTCGCCGAGGTCGTCGCGGGTTACCTGACCTCCGGGCCGGGCACGGTCGACCGGGCCGGGGACGGGCCCCGCCGCGCCTCGCCCGCGCCCGCGGAGCACTGCCTCGACCTTCGTCGTCCTCGACCTCATGCTGCCGGGCATGGACGGCCTGAGGTGTGCCGCTCGCTGAGGCCTCGCGCGGACCCGTCCCTGTCGTCATGTGAAGCGGCGCACGAAAACGCGAAAGCGTTTCACGATAAATGCGAAAACGGCTAAACACCCAAACATCCGAACTGAACGAAGTACAA
>NZ_JASERH010000055.1:0-43104 GCF_030766975.1 Streptomyces sp. KL116D
CACACACACACACACACACACACACTAATAATAATGTAATAATAATGGGTAATATCAAATCTGTCGTCATCACATGTCGAGCAGGCGCCTCACGTACCAGCGGGAAGAGCCGCGACGGTCGGTGAACCAGGCCGCGCCGAAAATCGAGTACTACCGCGTCGTACCTACGGGTGTCGTGGCGCAGGAAGTCGAGTACCGCCGCACACGAACTCGGCCCTGTACGGCCCACCGCTCGCCGGTCTTCTTGACCATGACCGGGAGAGGTCGATGCCGCGGGCCGCGATGCCGCGCCCGGCGAGTGGGCCAGGCGCGGCCGGTGCCGCACCTCCGATCTCCCAGGACGCGGGCCGGCTCCCCGAGCAGCGCCGGGGCCGTGCCCGGCGTACTGCGTCCAGGTGGAACACCGGCTCCATGTCGCCCTTGAAGGCGGATTCCGCGTAGGCGTCCCAGTAGTTCCGGTCTCGGCGGCGATGCCGTGTTCTGCGGGCACTGCGGTCCTTTGCGGTGAGACGGGGGAGCGCTCGGGGGAAACTGGGGCGGGCGTTCGCTAAGCGATCAGTGACTGTCAGGCACTCTGAGGTCGTCGCACGGCGAGCAGGTTGGTGCCGTCCGAGGCCCATACAGGTCCGCGCTCGCTGAAGCCCTGGCCCCGGATCACGTCCACGGTGCGCTGCACCAGGCCGTCGGTGCGGCGCCGCACGAGCGGTGCGTGGTGCTTGTATGCCCTGCCGTTGCAGACGCGGCAGATCGCGAAGAACACCGGGCTGTCCAGGATGATCTGGTGCACCCCCATGTTCGCGATCTTGCCGATGCCGATGTCCGATGCCGATGCCGATGCCGATGCCGATGCCGATGCTGATGCCGAGGTGGAGGTCGCCGTTCCATCGCGGTGATCAGGTACATCACCGCGTTGCCCAGGGATCTCCTCCGCCCACAGCCGGGTCAGCAGGTTGTCGCGCATCAGCAGCGCGACCTCACGGTCCCACAGACGCCCTCGCTGCCGGGGGCATCGAACACGCTGCAGGTGCACTCCTTCACGAACGGGCGGACCGCGTTGAGCAGTTCGCGCGGGTCCCGGCTCGCGGTGGCGAACGGTCGTTCGGCCAAGACAGTCACGGTGATTCCCTTCCGGTTGGGATCATGGCCCCGCTCCGCCCGTCCGATCCGGGCGGCACGGCCGAGCGGGCGTTCAGGGAGCGGCAGCGGGCCCCTGCCGGGAGGCGACGCCGTCCCCCACTGCCGCTCGGTCTCGGGGTGCCGTCCACGTAGCGCGGGAAGCCGAGCGAGCCGGCCGGATGGTCGTCCAGCGGGATGAGCCCCAGGGCGAACTGGCAGACGGGGCAGAGGTAGATCGATGTGCCCGCCGGACGCCGACGTGCTCCAGGGCGACCGCCACCGGCTGCTGGTGGTCCGGCGGCACTCGCGGCAGACTGCGTGCTCATCGCGCCCCGCCGTCCCGAGCAGCGCGGCGCGCAGGCCCAGAGTTCGACGTACTCGCTGGTGTACGGATGGGGACCAGGCCCAAGGACCGGTCCCGGTACAGCCGCGCGCCGCACAGCCGCGCAGGCCCAACCGCGCAGCTGGTCGCCGGTCAGGCGCGCCGGATCGGGAAAGACGGTGGTCTTCATGCGCCGCTCCCTACGCGATCAGGCTGCGTTCGATGAGCCCCGCCCGCAGTTGTTCGGCGTCGTCGGCCGGCCGGATCCGGTCCGGGTCGGCATCCCACTCCCGGCCGCCGGTCCGGGCTGCCTCAGCTGGACGTACGGCCGACGCTGCCTATCGCCGGCCCGTCTTGCCCGTCTCGGTGTCGACGACCAGGGCGCCGGCGCTCCGCAGTGCTCACGTTCACGGCCCCCTCGCCGGATCACGTCTGCCAGTCGTATGGCCACCTCAGGACGGATGCGTCCCAACTCCACAAGATCCAGATGCGGAAAGGTGTCGTCGACCCCGAGGGACGGGATCACGATGTCCGCCTCGCTCAGAGCTGTTCGCAACTGCTCCACCGCTCTGCAGGGCGCGGACCGGTGCATCGGGTGTGGCCATGACCGGGACGCTAGAGATCAACCACCGCGCTCGTCCCCGGAGTTGCTCGGAGTTTCTTGACAGGATCCGGAAGGTGCTCGAAGTTTCTTCTAGAGGTGTCCAAGCCCCATGGCCCGGATCCCGCGCCGGCGCCAAGCTGTGATCAAACCCGACGAAGGGGGAGATCATGGCGCGACGACTGCGCTGCAACGGCACAGGGAAGCGGCGGCACCGGATGCCCGACCGTCCACGAGGACCTCGACACAGGAGATGTGATCTTCCACGGACCGCCTCTCACCGACCCCGGCGACATCGGCCAGCTGGAGCACCTGTCCGCCGGCGAAGTCGCCGTGGTCATCCCCCGGCACGTCGTCGTCGACTTCGCACCCAAGGAGCTGGAGCGCGTGCCCCGCATCATCGGCCTGGACGAATTCGAGGATCTGTTCCGGACCTTCGAGCATTCGGCCTGGCGTCTTGAGAGCAGGCGGCGCTACGCGAGCGACGACGCCACGGAGACCTTCCGCGAGTTCCTCGCCACCGGGTCGGCGACCTGGGGATCCCGACGATCCGTACTGCGCGCTCATCCGCCCGCAGATCGAGCAGGGCAAGACCATCGGCCGGGTCCGGGTCCTTGACGATCCCCCGACGGTCGGGCAGCTCTACCTGCTCGACAACGCCCGGCGCAACAGCGAGTTGGGCGAGAACATCAAGAGCCCTGACGCGGGCCGATGCCGAACGGCTCCGGCTGCCGCGCGAGGACTTCTGGATCTTCGACTCGCGTCTCGTGGCACGGCTCAACTCACGGCGTCGGACGACCTGACCGACGTGGAACTGATCACCGAGCCCGCCCAGGTGGTGCGGTACTCGATGGCCCGGGATGCGGCGTGGAACCACGCCGTCCCGTACGAGTACGCCGCGGCGAAGTACGCCGGAGGCGACCAGTCTGAATAGGTGCACTAGGTGAGTACGGATTTCCAGCAAGCCCGAACGGCCCTCGGGGTACGCCTTCGAGAACTGAGACTGCACTGCCCCGAGGGGCCGACTCACCGGAGAACAGCTCGCCGGGCGCACCGGCTGGAACAAGTCCAAGGTCTCCAAGCTGGAGAACGGCAAGCAGACCGCCACACCCGAGGACCTCACCGCATGGGCGCGGGCCACCGGCCACGAGAGTGCCATCGAGGGACTGCACGCGCAGCTCGCCGGCTTCGAGTCGCTCACCCGCTCATGGCGGCGCCAGCTCGCACAGGGGGCACCGCCCGGTACAGGAGACCTTGCTCGCGGAGCACGAGCGCACCTCCGCCTTCCGGATGTGGGAGAACTCCGCGATCGTCGGCGTGCTCCAGACCCCCGGAGTACGCCCGCGCCATGTTCACCCGGTACACCGAACTGTGGGACGCACGCCCGGACATCGAAGAGGCGGTGCGGGCACGCATCGAACCCAGAAGTGGCTCTACTCCGGGACGAAGCAGTACCACGTCGTCCTGTGGGAGGCGGCGCTGTACGCACCGATCTGCACGCCGCAGGCGCTCGCGCTCCAGCTGGACCGGCTCGCGGGGGATCGTCGGCCTGGACACGATGCGGCTCGGGATCGTCCCGCTCACGTCCTCACTCAAGATCCCGCCGGGGAACGGCTTCTGGCTCTACGACGACCGCCTCGTGGTGGTCGAGGACTGGCACGCCGAACTGTGGCTCCGACACCCCGGACGCCGTGGCGTCCTACGAGAAGGTGTGGGACACCCTCACCGAGTCGGCGGTCTACGGGGCCGACGCGCACCGGATCATCCTGCGGGCCCGGCATGCACTGGATCCTCGGTAGCGTCCCGCGGCGGCATGCGCCCGGCGGACTGCGGACCAGTCTGGAAGGCAGGGCCCACTGCTTGCCGATGGCGCTCCGAGAGGCAGTACGCCTACTGCAAGTGGTTCGCGGCCCCGTTCCGCCGGGCGCCCTGCGACCGTAGGGCCCGGAGCATGGTCACCGTCAGGCCCGCTCCAGCCGTCACTGAACGGGTGGCGATCCCGTGACGGCACGCGCGCGGCCAGCCTGCTCGCGAGGCACCGTGCAGCGTCCGCCCACTCGTCATCGCCCTCGCCGAACCAGCCCAGGACATCGATCGCATCCTGCGCCTCTTCCAGCGTGAGGTCCGGCAACCGCTCATCCATGGACACCCCGTGCTCGAGATCATGTGGGCAGTACGGTAGGGAAGCTCAATGGGGAACGGATGTCCCTGTGGATGAATCGAAGCCCTCCTCCTCACCCCCTCAGAACGCGGACGGCTGCGGCACGAGCATCCCGGGCACATCCACTGTGGGCCTCCTCCTCCCGGGGACATCTTTCAGCCAGTTGCGCGTGATGTGCGCTCAATCTGTCCTGGGCCACGGCCAGTTCAGTCACCACCACCAGGGCCAGGGCGCGCAGACGGGCCACTTCGGCCGCCGGGCCCTCGGCAAGTCCCAACTCGGCGATCCGGCGGGCCGTTGCGTTCGTCTGCTGCGTTCCACGGCCGCCTGTTCGCGCAGGTCCGGAATTATGGCCGCGCGCCAGCAGCTGGTCGATGACCAGTCGGTCGAAAGCGCCCGGAAGCGGCCGACACAACAAGCATCCACAACTCCCTCGCCGTGGTGTAGCCGTCGCCGACGCGGCGGTTCGTGAGTGCTCGCTGCGGACGTCCGGCTCAACATCGGCGATCAGCGAACCGCGCGTCAAAGCCTCTTTCCAAGCCCCAGATCCGCGATCGCCGGGAGGGCAGTTCCCGCCGGCCGAGGCCGGCAGCATCATCGCCCGTCAGTAGTGCACAGACCCGGTACGTCCCCGGCGCACGATCTGCTGCAGTTTCGGCCCTTCCTGATCGGTGAGTCTGCGTATCCGCACAGGCTCAGCCACCACACCTCCAGCGGTCGGAACCGACGTCACCGCCCATCCAGCCGCCCCACACAGCACTAGCGAGGTGCCGCGAGCACGTCCCGAGTACGTTCTCGAGCGTGACGCGGGCCAGCTCGTGTCTCAGGGTCTCCTCGATACCCTCGTAGACGCCCTGCATCGCGGGCTGGATGCCGTAACCCACCACGCATTCCTGGTCCGGGGTGGTGCGGTGCATTGCGAACAGCGGGCCGGGTTCCACTGCCTCGTACACGTCGAGCAGGGTCATCGACCCCAGCTCGCGCGCCAGCGACCAGCCTGCGCCCACACCCCGCCGGGACTTCACGAGCCCGGCCCTGCGCAAGTCGCCAAGCAGCCGCCTGATCACCACCGGGCTAGGTTCGCGCTGGTCGCGATCTGCTCGGAGGTGGCGACCTCGCGCCCTGGCGCTGGTAGAGACCGATCCAGGCCAGCGCGTGGGCGGCAATGGTCAACCTGCTGTTGGCGCTCATGAACTCCTTCCCCGGCCGCAACGCTTCATGTTACGACAGGATCCAGTCGTAACAAAGAAGGTTGCAACAGACTGTCGTAACAATTAGCGTTGCGACTGCCGGAACGGTCAATCAACGAGGTGAGAAGAATGAGCAAGGCACTCACGGGCAAGGTCGCCCTGGTCACCGGAGGGTCGCGCGGACTGGGAGCCGCGACCGTACGACTGCTGGCCGAACAGGGCGCCGACGTCGCCTTCACCTACGTCAGCCCGAGAAGCAGGCGCAGGCTGTCGTCGACGAGGTGTGCGGCAAGGGAGCGAAGGCCGTCGCCTTCAAGTCCGACCAGGCGGACACGAGTCAGGCGCCGGCGCTGATCGACGACGTGGTGGCGCACTTCGGCGGCTCTGACATCCTCGTCAACAACGCGGCGATCTCCGCGGCTGGCACAGTGGACGACCCGGACGCCGACACTGCCGCACTGGACCGGATGCACGCCACCAACTACCTCGGCGTGATCGCGATCATCCGCCGCATCCCGAGCGCTGCGCGCGGGCGGCCGCATCATCACGGTGAGTTCTGACTGGGCTCCCGGGTCGGTACTCCGGGAGCTGCCGACTACGCGGCGACCAAGGCAGGGATCTCGAGGTACACCCTGGGGGTCGCAAGGGACCCGGGCCCCGGGACATCACGGCCAACGTCGTGGAGGCCGGACTGATGGACGGCGGCATGGAGACGAACCCCGAGACCTCAAGACCCTGGTCAGCACGCTGTCCCTGCAAACGCCTGTCACCCTCGAAGAAATCGCCGCGGCGATCGCCTTCTTGGCGAGCTCCTTCCGCGTCGTACGTCACGGGCGCGGTGCTGACGCCCACGGCGGCTACAACGCCTGAAACCGGAACTCCTGCCGCGCGCCCCGAAGGAAATCCCGTCCTCGGGGCGCGCACCGCCAACGGCCCGCGTGCGTGGACGCGCCCTCAAGAGCCCGGGTCGTGATCGTGTTACGAGCTCTCAGGGAGCGGCAGCGGGCTGCCGGGGAGGCGATGTCATCCCCGCTGTCGCTCGGTCTCGGGACGCCGTCCATGGAGAGCAGGGAAGCCGAGCGAGTCCGCGGGGTGCTTCGTCCAGCGGGACGAGTCCGAGCGCGAACTGGCAGACGGCGCACAGGTAGACGATATGCCCGGGGCCGGACGCCACGTGTTCCAGGGCGACCGCCACCGGCTCGCTGGTGGACCGGTGGCACTGCGGCAGGTCTGGTGCTCATCGCGTCCACCGCCCCGGGCAGCGCGGCGCGCAGGCCCAGAGTTCGACGTACTCGCTGGTGTACGGATCGGGGACCAGGCTCAGCGGCCGGTCGCGGCGTACAGCCGCGCGCCGCACAGCGCGCAGGCCCAGCCACGCAGTTGGTCGCCGGTCAGGCGCTTCGGGTCGGGAAAGACGGTGGCTTTCATGCGCTGCTCCGTTAGGCGATCAGACTGCGTTCGATAGGACCTGCTTTCAGCTCTTCCGCTTCGTCGGCCGGACGGATGCGGTGCGGATCGGCATCCCACTCCCGGCCGCCGGTCCGGGCTGCCTCAGCTGGACGTACGCCGGGCCGACGCTGCCCATCACCTCGGCCCGTCTTGCTCCGTCTCGGTGTCGACGACCAGGGCGCCGGCGCTCCACTCAGTGCTCACGTTCACGGCCCCCTCGCCGATCACGTCTGCCAGCCGTATGGCCACATCCGCGCGGACGCTCCCGAGCACCACGAGTCCGAGTTGAGGTGACGCCCGGTCAACTCCAAGGGAGGGGGGCAACGATGCCTGCTCTGCGGCTGAGCGCGGGGCGCGAGGAGACCCAACGACATGTCGGGATCGATCGGTGTCCTGCGGCTTGGTGCGTGTGGCCATGACCAGAGAGCCTGTGGTGCAGGGTCCGGGGCGCAGCCATCCTGGTTTGATCAACGCCCCTTGAAAGGACACGATCATGAGGCGACTGCGCTTCACGGGCACCGACAGCAAGAACGGCGGATGCCCGGCACTGCATGAGGACCTGGACTCGCGCGAGACCGTCGTCCAGGGCAGGCCGCTCACCGACCCCGACGACACGGCCGCAGCTTCAGCACTTCGGTGCCGGGGGATACCGCCGTCGTCGTCCCGCGCCAACTGCTCGTCAACTGGGCACCGAAGGAGATGCACCGCTTGCCAGAGATGATCACGCCGGAGGAGTTCGGCCGCCTCTTCGAGACGTTCGAGCACACGGCCTGGCATCTGGAGACGCGGCGCGGCTACGCCTCGGACCGCGAGGACCTGATTTCGACCGTTTCCTGAGACGGGTCAGGTAGACCTGGGACCTGGACAGCGCCTGGAACCAGAACATCAAACGCCAGACCGAGGCGGGCAAACGCGTCGGCCGAGTGCGCGTCGTCGACCAACCGCCCACCGACGGGCAGCGCTTTCCTCCTCGGCTACGCCACGTGCAACGCCGCCTCGGGTGAGGACGTCGGGTGTCTGTGGCGCAGCGACGCACAGCGGATCAACTTGATCGAAGAGGACTTCTGATCTTTCGACTCCCGGCTCGTCGCCGTCCTGCACTTCGACGACGACGACCGCCTGACCGGCGTCGAGACCATCACAGAGCCCGCCGAAGTGGTGCGGTACTCATGGCGCGTGACACCGCGGTGCATCACGCCGTCCCGTACGAGTACTTCGCGGCACAGGTGGCCGCGACCGAGTGACCCAGCGAGAGTGACCGGTGAGCACGGGACTATCAGAAGGCTCGCAGCGCTCGGCGTGCGGCTGCGGGAACTGAGGATCGGGCGTCCTGACGGAAGGCTCACCGGTCCACAGCTGGCCGGCCTGCTCGGCTGGCCGCACTCCAAGATCTACAAGCTGGAGGGCGGCAAGCAGACCGCCACGCGCGCACGACCTGCGCGCGCTTTTTGGACGCCATCGGGTGGCCCGACGCGTTCGGTGAACTCGCCGCGCGTCTGGCCGGGTTCGAGACCCAGATCCAGTCATGGCGGCGCCAGCTGGCGAACGGGCACCGGCCCGTGCAGGAACGCTGGAACGCCGAAGTCGACCGGGCCCGCGTCATCCACGCCTGGGAAGAGGCCGTGGTACCCGGCATGCTCCAGAACGCCGACTACGCCCGGCACGTCTTCGCCCGGTACGCGCAGACCTGCACGGGTCCACCCGCGACATCGAGGAAGCCGTGCGGGCCCGCGCGCAGCGCCAAGAATGGCTGTTCCAGGCGGGCCACCGCTTCCGCGTCATCCTCTGGGAAGCGGCCCTGCGCTCCCTGATCTGCCCGCCCGCGGTACTCGCCACGCAGCTGGACCGGCTCGCCGGGGTCATCGGCCTGGACACGGTGGAGCTCGGCATCGTGCCCTTCTCCGCCTCCGTCAAGATCGCCCCGGCGAACGGCTTCTGGGTCCTGGACGACCGCCTCGTCATCGCGGGAGGACTGGCACGCCGAACTCTGGCTGACGACGCCGACAGTGTCGCTCTGTACACGAAGGTCGGGAACACCCCGAGGGAGTCCGCCGTGTACGGCGCCGACGCACACAACGTGATCAACGCCGCGCGGTGCGCGCTCAGTTCGAGGTGACGTCCTCGCGTGACTTGGCTGCTGCCCGCTTCGCATGCCCGACAAAGATCCATGCCAGGGCGGCGAAGAACGCCGTCATGACGATGTCACCCACGGACTCACAGTGTCAGCTGCCTTGATCGCGTGCTGATGCCCGCAAGAGCAAGCCCGCCGAACAGCATCGCAAGCAGTGCCCAGAGCACCCTCATGGGTCCTCCAGCATCGAGTCGCAGGCTCACTGTAGAAAGCAGGCCGGCCCACCCGGCAGGTCACTTCGCCCACATGGGGCCCTCTGCGGTGGGAGCACAGCGCGCCAGGGGCGCTTTGCCGGACACCGTCACTCCTGTGACGGCACCCATGCCGACAGTTCTGGAGGCGAAGCGCCGCGCTTCGTTCGCGCACTCTCGTCGTCGCCTTCGGCGCATCAGACCGGGGCCGTCCGTCATCGAGATCGAAGGCGCCGTTGTCTGCTGCAGTCGCACGCAGTGGTTATCGCGGCTGCTTCTGACAGGGACGACTGGTGGTTCCTGTGGAACGGCGTCACCTGGTTCGGACGGAGCCACATCGTGCCTCAGTCTTCTGGATCCACCCTTGGTCCGAGGGCTTCAGCCGCCACAATGAGCTCTTTGTAACCGGGTTCGTCCTCAAGGCGGTATCGGCGCACCATGAAGCAGAGATTGTGAGAACGATTGGGTGCTCGCACTGGTTTGCTGCAACCCGGAACGCCTCTACTGGAACTTGCTGGTATTCGTAGCCGAAGCGATTGAGAGTGGCCAGTAGATTTAACTGAACGACGACGAGGCGGTCGAACCTGTACCTTCCGCCCTCTTCACGTTTGGAGCCCGTCGAGGAATCTGAAGACCACGTCATAGGCTTCCCCTGTCTCGGCGCAAGGCGGGACTCGAACTCACTGAGCGATATCAGGGCGTCCGTCGTCGTACATTGCGTCAGCCAGATCTGTGAGGTGGTCACGCAAGAAGTGGCCGGCCGCGACCCCGCCGTCGTAAGGAAGTCCGCTGAACAGGTCCGCTTTGGTCCACAGCGCGTCAATGCCCAGCTTCATTGCCTCGAGGAGGCGCCGATCCTGCCTCGTCGCTACCACACTGTCCACGTAGAAGGCCTGGCGTTCGATGAGGCGTGAGGGATGCCACCAAGCACAGAATGCGGTAGGAGAACGACCTTATGTAATAACCGAATGCTCGCCCTGGCTCATACGGAGCCATCCATGCCCTTCGTGTTGGAAGAGGTTCCACAACCCTGCTCCTCATCTGGCCACCGGTCTCAAGCGAGTAATCCCTTGTACAGAGCGATCCGATTCCGAAGTTCCTTCTGCTGCTCATAGGGCATACTCACGTCCAGCTTGCGTTGCTGGAACTTCTTGTCGAACCCGTACTGATTGGCGGGCCCCAGGAGCGCCACACCAGCGCCACTGCAGCAGCAACAACGGCAGATGCCAACGGTAAGGGCATGCCAAGCCAGACAGGTGTCATGGACTAAGCGAAGCCGGGCCTCAGAGAGCTGTAAAGCACCCCTCGCGTGGGGGCTCACGCTTGAGGATCAGCGTCAGCTCGATCGCATCGCCCTTGTAGCCCCTCGCTCAGCACGACGGGCCTGTCCTCGCCGAGTGGTTGGTACATGACGCTCGTGCCGGTCGCGGCGACCGCGAAGGGCTCCGCTTTCACCCGCAGGGCGATGCTGCCGGCCGGGTCGGGGGCTCGGTGTGCGGCGGGACCAGGAATGACCGGAACACCGCTTCCCAGTTTTTCGTTGAATGCGCAAGTGTGTGGGTGTACGCAACACATGTGTCACGGTCGACGACCGGCCCGGCACATTCGTGCATCCGCACATCCGTATATCGACACATCGAGACATCGACAGGGAGAACGACATGCGCACACCGTGGAAGCGCGGGACTCGTGGCCGTGGCGGCGGCGACGTCGGGAGCGGCCGTAGTTTCGCCGGCGTCGGCCTGGCCCAGCCCGCCGCGGCCGCCGAGTTCGGAGGGATCACCTTCTACACGAACCACGACTTCACCGGCACGGAAGTGCGCGCGACCCCGCGGACTACGAGTGCCACACCCCTGCCGCAGGCCATGTACTCGGTGCAGAACTACTCGCTCACCCAGTACATGGACGTCTACTACAAGGCCGACTGCGCCCCGGGGTGCCCGACTCCCCTACACCGACGCCGTCCTGCGGCTGGACGGCCTGCAGCAGAGCGGCACCGAGGTCGCTACCGGGTTCCGCAGCTACCGGGTGCTCGCCACGACCCCGTAGCCGCGTACCGGCCCCCGCCCCCGGCCGTGCCGAGTCGTCAGGGACCCGGCATCGGCCGTCCCGCCGTCGGCGTCAGTCCCTCAGCGCGTCAGTCCTGAGCGCGTAGAAACGCATCGGCGAGTTCGGCACGAAGCCGATCCGCGGGTCACCGGAGCCCCGGCGGCGGTCGCGTGCAGCGTCGCCCGGGTCAGCCCGGTGGCGCGGGCGCCCTCGTGCAGTGCCTTGCGGGTGACCGCCTCGCCGTAACCGCGGCGTTCCCAGGCCGGATCCGTGGCGACGAGCGCGACGAACAGGCGCCCTCGGCCTCCACCGCGCCGGCACGGGTCACCGGCACGCCGTCCCGCAGCCCCAGGTAGGCGTGCACCCGGTCGCGCCACAGCGCGGAGCCGGCCAGGCCGTCGCGGCCGTCCTCGACGAGGGAACCCGTAGGCACGCGCGTTGATGTCGGCGAAGGCCAGCAGGTGTGCGTCGGTCGTCACCCGTACGAAGTCCAGCTCGGGTGTGGGCCGGTTCGGGAACGGGCAGGAAGTCCCCGGCCATCCCGGTGCCGGGGAAGGCGTGTTCGAGACCTGCCTGTCCGGCCGCCGCGTCGAGCCCGGCCCGGGCGTCGTCCCGGACGAGGTCGTCGAAGACCCACAGGAAGCCCGGGTGCTCCTTCGACCGCATGATCCCGGCCGCCTCGTCGAGCCTCTGTCGCAGGAGGTCGGACCCCACGCCGACCTCGGTCAGCGTGAGGCAGTTCCAGAAGGCGAAGCGGCAGTCCGCCCAGCGGACGGCGATGCCGGGCAGATCGCGGACGTCCGCGTCCGTCCCGGTCGAGCACCATGGCACGCCAGGCCACGGAGAGCTGTTCCATCGATTCGATCGAGTCCGCCAGATCGTGCACCAGAACCCCTCAGGTCGTCGGTGTCGGGAGCAGCCCGCTCTGTGTGAACGACGCCGGACGTGTGAGGGTTCACCGAGGTGTGCGCGGTGCGCCCCGCACAAGCCTTTGCGACCCGCGCACCCCGCGCACCCCGTGCATCCCGCGCACCCCGTTCGACATGTGAGACACCTCTGCGAATGTTCAATCCAGAACTGCTACGTTGACGGCCTTCCCGGGCCATCGGCACGGATCGGCACGGGCGCCGTCGTGCGGCCCGGCTCGGAGTGGGGATGGACAAGGGGGACGTTCGGCCGGCTGCTGCGCCGGGCACGGCAGCGTTCGCTGCTGACGATCGAGGGCCTCGCCGAGGCGTCCGGGGTGAGCCAACGCGCCATCAGTGACATGGAGCGGGGCCACAGCCTGCCGCGTCAGTCGACGCTCGCCGAGCTGATGGACGCGCTCGGCCTGGAGGAGGACGAGCGGAGCAGCCTGGTGCGGGAGGGCCCTCCCGACGGGCGCCACAGGCCGTGGTGCCCCGCCAACTGCCGCCCGACCTGGCCCAGTTCCGCGGCCGCGACGCGGCCCTCGCCACGGTCCACGACCTCACCGACCGCGTCACCGGCCAGGGCGGACACGTCGTCATCTCCGCGATCGGCGGCATGGCAGGTGTGGGCAAGACGACGCTCGCGGTGCGCTGGGCGCACCAGGTGGCGGACCGCTTCCCGGACGGCCAGTTGTATGTGAACCTGCGCGGGTTCGAGGCGTCGGAACACCCCCTGGACCCCGGTGAGGCGCGTCGGCGGCTTCCTGCGGGCGCTCGGGGTGCCGAGCGGCGACATCCCCTCCGGGCGTCGACCGGCGCGGCGCGCTGTTCCGGGAGCTGACCGCGGACCGGCGGCTGATCGCCGTCCTGGACAACGCCAAGGACCCGGAGCAGGTCGGGCCGCTGCTGCCGACGTCCCCGGGATGCCTGACCATCGTCACCTCCGCAACCAGCTGTCCGGCCTGGTGGCCGTCGAGGGCGCCGCGGCGATCAACCTGGACGTGTGGGGACAGGACGAGGCGCTCGCGGCGCTCGTCGCCAGGATCGGCGAAGAGCGCTGCCGCGAGGAACCCGAGGCCGCCGCCGAACTGGTCGCCCTGTGCGGGTTCCTGCCGCTCGCGGTCGCCGTGGTCGGCGCGCAGCTCAGCAGCGAACCGCGGATGCCGCTGCGCCCTCGCGGTGCGCGAACTGCGGCGGACCCGGCCCCGCCTCGACGCCCTGGCCACCGACGACCTGCGCGTGGACGTGCGCACCGTCTTCTCCTGGTCCTATCGGGCGCTCACCGCCGGGACGGCCCGCTTCTTCCGGTACGTGTCCCTGCATCCGGGCCCGGCCGTGTCCGCCGAGGCCGCCGCCACGCTTCGCCGGGTGCAGCCGGCACCGGCCCGGCGCCACCTGCGCGAACTGGACCGCGGCCAGCCTGCTCTCCCGTGACGCCGACGGCCGCTACGTACTGCACGACCTGGTGCGCGCCTACGGCGGCGAACTGGCCGACCAGGAGGACGACGACCGCCTCGGCGCGCAGGCCCGCCTGCTGGACTACCTGCGCCACAACGCGCACACACACGGCCAACCGCCACGTGTCGCAATCTGGACCCCGAACCGGAGGAGCAGCCGTTGGACGGTGTCGTGCACGTGGTGCTCGCCGACCGCGACGAGGCGCTGCACTGGTTCCGCCAGGAGGAGTCGGCCGTGGGACCCGCCGTGCGGTCCCTGGACGATCCACGGCTGCTGCGCCTGCGCGGCAACTGCGCGCGGGAATGGATCGGTTACAACGAAGTGGTGGGCCGCTGGTCCGAGGAGATCGGGACGGCGCGCGTCGGGCTCGAAGCCGGTCTCGCGCTCGACGACCCGGTGGCCACCGTGCGCAGCCGCTCGAACCTGACACGTGCGCTGCTGGAGACGGGGCACACCGAGGAGGTCGAGGCGTCGATCGACGCGATGCTCGCGGATCTGCACCGGCTGCCGCCCGAGGTGCGGGCCCGTATCGAGTGCGAGATCGGGTTCTTCCGCATCCGGCAGGGCCGCTTCACCGAGGCCCTGCTCCATCCGCGGCGGGCCCTGGAGATCTACCGCGGGATCGGCCGGTCGGACGGGGTCGCGAGCACGCTCAGCAACGTGGGCTGGGTCCTGGCCCACCTGGGAGTACGAGGCGGCCATCGCCACCCTGCGAGGAGGCATTGCCGCTGCTGCGGCAGGTGGGGGGACCGCCGGTTCGAGGCGGGCGCCTGGGACGCGATCGGCCGCGCCCAGCAGGGACTCGGTCGGCTCGACGCCGCGATCACCGGCTACCGCACGGCGTTGCGGCTCTTCGAGGAACTCCTCGACGACTACAACCGGGCCGGAGTCCTCGACCACCTCGCGTCCGCCCAGCTGGAGCAGGGGCAGGAGGCGGAGGCCCGGGCGAGAACTGGGTCCGTGCCGCCGAGCTGTTGACCGCCCTGAGCGCGTGCGCGACGCCGCGCAGATGTGGGCCAAGGCGGAGTCCCCTGCCGCCGAGGGCGGACTGACCCTCCCGGAACACGTCAGTCAGTTCACCGGTGAGTACGTCAGTGAGTACGGTCAGTGAGTACGTCAGTGAGTACGTCAGTCCAGCGCCTTCACGCCCCCGACACAGCGGCCTCCAGGAAGGACCGGTCCGCCCCCGCGCTGCCCATGACGCGCAGTCCTTGGACGAACGTGGTGAGGAAGCGGGCCAGCTCCACCGGGCTGTGGGCGGCGCGCAGTTCGCCGCGCCGCTGAGCCCGTTCCAGCGCGTGGGCGAGCACCGATTCCATCGCGGCCATGGCCGATCTCACCCGCTCGACCGTGGCGGGGTGGCCGGTACGCTCGGTCGCCGCGCCGACCAGCGAGGCAGCTCTGCTCGGGAGCGGCGAGGTCGGCCGAGGCCAGGGCGAGCAGCAGGTCGCGCACGGTGACGCGGATGTCCGCGGTGAGTCGAAATGCTCCGTGAGACGGTCCACGAGGTCGTCGCAGCAGCGGGCGAGCACCTGCGCGTAGAGACCTTCCTCGGGATCCGAACGCCGCGTACAGACTGCCGCTTCCGATGCTCAGCCGCTCGGTCAGCCGGGGCACTGAGGTGGCGTTGTAGCCAGTGCTGCCGGGAAGAGGTGTGTGACCTGCTCCACCGCCAGCGCGGTCAGATCCACGAGGGCGCGCCATGGGTATGACCCTTTCCTCTGGTCCTCTGCGCATCGCGCGACGCGTGCGGCGGTCGGCTACTGCACGGTCGTGAGATCGCGCCGACGGCGCGCATGAGTACAACGACTGCAAGAATCCCGGCCGTCGGGAGAAGGGACCGAGGTGTGCCGTCCGCGCCCTGGACAGTGACCGAATACTTATCTGCGAGAGCCCGTCTCGTCGGCGTTCTGCGATTAGCCTCGACGCACCGACGAAACGTTCCGAGGGACGGACATGCAGCTGCATCTGAGGTATCTGCCGGAGCCGGACAGCGCGTCCCGGCTGGCGGCCGACGTCGTCGCGACCGCCTCCGACATCAGCGGCGCGGACCTGGGACTATAGCCCGGCCAGCATCGAACTGATGGAGGAGATCGTCGACGGATTCCGCAGCGACGGAGCCACCGGCGTCCCGAGATGGCCGAATTTCTGGTCGCCTTCGGCTGCTACGTCGGCGAGATCCTGGTCCGGCACCGTGGCGGTACCTGGCGGCACCCCCGGCCCCACGCACCAGGCCGTAAAATCCCCTCGTCGTGGAACTGCCCGACGGACGCCGCTGCCGGCCGGTCGACTGGTCTTCCACCGGCTGGAGGACGGACCGGCCGTCAGCATCCTCGCCCTCTACGCGGCGGCCGACGGCGGCACTACCGGAGCAGAGCGCCCGCCCCGGCCGCGGCCGCCCCTGACGGCCTCCGAGCCGACCGTCGGCAGCCCTGCGTGAATGTTAAAGTTCCGCCGGTCCTTCGCCGGCGTGCGACCTCCACACACGGAGGCCGGGACACGTGTGACCGGCAGGCACATCTACGTGGGGGCGGACCCGGCGGGCCGGCGGGAGAGGACGACATGGGTGCGCACCCTGCGGTCCGGACGACGGCGTGCTGATCGGCCGTGAGCACGAACAGGAGCAGGTGCAGGACCTGCTCGCGGCGCTGCCCCACAAGGGCAGACTGCTGCACCCTGAGCGGCGCACCCGGGATCGGGAAGAGCGCCGTCCTGCGCTTCGCCGCACACGAGGCGACCCGGCAGGACATCGCGTCCTGTCGACGACCTGGGCCCCCGCCGAACGCCAGGTGCCGCACGCCGCGCTGCACCGTCTGCTGCACCCCCTGCTGCCCCACTCCCGGCGACCTGCCACCCCGCGAACGCGGCACGCTCGACGCCGCCTTCGGCGCGGACCCCGCCGCACCCGCCCCGCGGGATCTCGCGCAGGCCGCGCTGCGCCTGCTGACGTCCACCGTGGGGACCGCCCTCCTCCCGTGTCGACGACCTGGACCGCCTCGACGACGCCAGCCGCGACACCTTCCGCGCGATGACCCGCCTGTGCGGCGAGACCCAGCTGGGCATGATCGTCGCCGAGCGCGCCGCCCCCACGGACTGGCTGCCGCCGCACGCGCACACCACCGTCCTTGGGCCCCTTTCCGCCCCTGCAGGCCCGCGAACTCGTGCGGCGCCGCGGCCCGTCGGCCGCCCCTCGTGGGAGGCGGAGCTGGTCCTCGCCGTCGCCGGGGGGCAACCCCCTCGCGCTCACCGAACTGTCCCTGAGCGGCGGCGGCCTGGGAGAGGCGGCGGGGCTCGGCCTGCTCCCGGCGACTCCCGGCTGGCCGAGGCGTACGCCGACGACCTCGACGCGCTGACCGAGACGGGACACCGGGTGCTGTGCACCGCCGCGCTGAGCACCTCCCCGGCCGTCGAGGAGATCCTGGCCGCGAGCACGCGCCTGCTGGGCAGTGCCCGCGACGCGCGCGCGGGCCTGGCCGAGGCCGTCGCGCACGGCCTCGTCACCACGGACGACCACCACCCTGAGCTTCCCCAACCACTGCTCCGCGCCGCCGCGTTGCGGCGGGAACCCGCGGCACGGCGCATGGCCGCCCACGCGGCGCTCCGGCAGAGCGTCACGGACCCGGCGGGCGCCGCCTGGCACGCCGCCCACTGCGCGACCGGCGCCGACGAGGACATCGCCGTACGCCTGGAGTCACTGGCCGACCTGGAGTCACTGGCCGACGGGTCAGGGGCCCGGCACCGGTCCGCTGGCCGCCCTGGCCGCGCTGGAGTGCGCCGCCCGGCTGTCCCCGGACCCCGAGCGGCGGGCGACCCGGCTGCTGCGCGCCGCCGAACTGGCCTGCCACCACGGCCTGGCCGACCTCGGCCGCCAGTACGCGCGCGGCATCGACCCGGCCGAACTCGGCGATCTCGGCCGCGCCATGCTCCTGTGGCTGCACGACCTCGTGCCGGGCAACGTGCCCGGTGGGCCGCGAGCGGATCGGCCAGCTGTGCGCGGCGGCCCGGGCCGTGGCCGGCACCCACCCCGACCTCGCCCAGAAGCTGCTGCACACCGCCGCGGGCCGCTGCTGGTGGCAGCAGACCGACGCCACCGCACGCCAGTCGGTCGTGCGCACCCTCACGGACCTGCGGACCCCCGCCCTGGCGCAGCCGCGAACTCGTCACCCTCGCGCTGACCGACCCCCTCTCCATCAGCCACGTCCCCCTGCGGGTCACGGAGCCGGCCGGCCCCGACGAGTACCTCTTCCTCGGTCAGGTCGCCCATCTCACCGGTGACTTCGAACGCGCCGCGGAGCTCCTCGGCGACGCGGAGCGAGCCGCGCGCCGAAGGCCGCCGAGGACGGCTGCCGCATCCTCGAAGCCAGGGCCCTGGGCGAGATCTGGCTCGGTTCCCCGTGGGACACCGCGCACGCCCTGGCGACCGAGGCCCGGACGATCGGTGCCGGGCTCGGACACGGCAACTACGCCGCCAGGGCAGTAGGTGCGCAGGGCGTCATCGAGGCCCTCCAGGGCCGGCACGACAAGGCCCTGGAACGCGCCGTGTGGCGATCGAGAGGCCTCCCGCCACCTCGGCCAGGGCCAGCACCTCAACCTCGCCACCCTCACCCGCGTCCTGACCGCCTCCGGCACCGGACGCTACGCCGAGAGCCTACACACAGCTGCGCTCGTCGTTCACCGAACTGCTGACCCCGTACTCCTTCCAGCAGCTCTGGGGCCTGCCCTTCCTCGTCGAAGCCGCCCTGCCCGCGGGGGGAGACGGACGACGTCAAGGCGGTCGTCGAGCAGGTCGCGCACACCACCCGATCCGGGCGGGCACCCTTCCTGCGCAGAACCCTCGCGTACGCCGAGGCCGCGCTCGCCCCCGACGACGAGGCCGAGGCCCGCCACCAGGGCGGCCCCTCGACGGCGACGCCGGACGGTGGCCCCTGCTGCACGCCATGACCCAGCTGAGTTACGGGGCCTGGCTGCGGCGCCGACGCCGCGTGGTGGAGTCCCGAACCGCTCGGCACCGCCGAGACCCTCTTCCGTGCACTGGGCGCCACGTCCCGCGCGGAACGCGCGGCATCGGAGCTGCGGGCGGCCGGCGGCACGGACACCGCACCGGCGCAGGACACCGCGGCCCGCCTGCTCTCCCCCCAGCAGCTGACCATCGCCCGCCTCGCCGCCCGGGGACTGACGAACCGGGCCATCGGGAGCAGCTCCCACCTGTCGGCCCGCACCGTGGCCTCGCACCTCTACCAGATCTTTCCCAAGCTCGACGTCACCTCACGGGCGCAGCTCGCCACCCGGAAGGACCTGCGGTGACCCGCGGCCCCGGCCGGATCAGCCGGCAGAGCCGTCGCCGAGCACACCGGGCCAGCTGGGCCCGCGACGTCACGCCGAGCCGGGGAAAAGATCCGGTACAGGTACGCGCCGATCGTGCGGGGCGACAGGCCCAGCTCGGCGCCGATCTGACGGTTGACAGCCCACGCCCGGCGAGCCGGGCGATCCGCAGTTCCCTGCGAGCTGAGCAGGTCCGCCGCCGCGGCCCGGCCAGGACGCGTCCGGTGCGAGCGCGTCGGCCCGTTCCCCGAGGCCCGCAACTCCCGCGGTGATACGGGTGACCCGGGCCTCGGCACCCATCATCGTGAACGTGGCCGCCGCCTGGCGCAGCGTGACGCGGGAGTCGGTGAACTCGTACCGGCGGCGCAGCCGGCGCCCGTGGGCGAGCCGCAAGGCGGCCTCCAGGAAAGGGGCCGGTGGGACAGGTCCATGGCGAAGGCACCCGCGTACCGTGCCTCCGCGTCCTCGTCGTCGGCCAGGACGGCCTGGGCCACGGCGAGCTCCACCACCACGTGCGGCGCGGGCTCGGGGCCCAACTCCCGCTCCAGCAGACGGAGTCGGGCCCTGGCGGGGCTGCCGCCTGTACGGCGGCGGCCGCCTCCGCGAACGGGACCAGGGCGAACAGGACAGGGGGTGCAGCGTTCGGGGGGCGGACAGCAGGCGGGCGAGCGTGGCGTAACCGGCGGTGACGTCACCGCTCTCCACCTGCGCCCACCCGGTTCCGACGGCGACGATCTCGTCGATCGCGGACACCGAGGAGCGGGCGGCGTCCAGGTCCCGTGCTTCGGCCGGCAGCGGCACCGTACCGGTCCGCAGGCCCTGGGTGAGGCTTACGAGCAGGTGCGCCGCCGTGGTCTCGCTGCGCAGCCCCCGCTCGGTGCCGAGTGCCGCGCAGCGTCGGAACGCCGCCTCCCGCCTGCCCCCAGTCACCCGTGACCAGATGTGCCAGACCCTGCCGGAGCAGGGCCGCGGGCAGCCTGGTCGGGCAGCCGGTGGAAGTGGCAGCGGCGCTCGGCCTGCCGGTGCAGCTCCAGCGCCAGCAGGGGGTCAGCCGGCCCGCAGGGCCGCCTCGCCCAACCGCTCGAGATCGCGGACGGCAACGTTGTCAGCCCGTCCGGCGGCGGCCGCAGCCGCGAGATGAGCGTCCCCGCCCTGCGGACCGGCGCGGCCGTGGCCATGGCGTGCAGCAGCCGCGGATCGTGCGCGACCTGTGCCGGAAGGGCGCCGAGACGGGCGAGCAGCGCCGCGCGCGCTCCGGGTCGCCGGCGACGAGGGGCGCGGTCAACTGGGCCAGTTCAGGGCGTTCTCCACCTCGGACGCCCCTCGACGGGCGCAGGCCACGCGGCCGGGTCCGCCGCGCTCTCACCGCGCCCGGTGAGGGTCTGCGCGTACAGCAGACCGAGCGGTCCCAGGGGGTGCTCAGGGCGCGGCGCGCGAGCTCCCGGGCGGTACGCCGCCGGTCGGTGTCCTGAGCGAGCTGCGCGCTCCGCAGCAGGCAACGCCCCCGGTCCTCCGGCCTGCGGTACAGAACGGCCGCCCGCCGCAACAGCCGCAACGCGACGGCCGGTTCGTTCTGCCGCACCGCGAGCCGGTGCACGTCCTCCAGAGCGCCGCGCGAGATCCGCGTCCAGGACCCTCGACGGCTTGGGACAGGTGCCACAACTGCCGCGCCGACCCCTGCTTGAGCGTGTCGGCCAGCGCCGCGTGCGCGGCGCAGCGGCAACTCGGGCCGGTACCGTGCACCACCGCCCCGGCCAGAGCGGGATGGCTGAAGCGCATGCGCATGCCGTCGAAGGTGACCAGGCCCTGGCGTCCCGCGGGATTCCACGGCGGCGAAGTCCAGGACGCGCGCCCCCTCAGACGCGACGCCGCCGAGAGCAACAGGGAGATGTCCGCCGTCGGATGGAGCGCCGCGACCAGCAGCAGATCCCCGGTCTCGCGGGGCAGGGTGCCGGACATCAGGGGGCCATGGCGGACGACAGACGGCCGGACGAGGCGGGCAGGTGCGGAAAGAAGTCCTCGGTCCCTACGGGAAGTTCCAGGAGCGCGAGGGGATTGCCGGCCGCCGTCGCCATGAGGTCGCGCACGGTGTGCGGATCGGTTCCCGGACGGCGCATCGCCAGCAGTGCCGCGGACTCGGCCAGGGTCAGCGGACGCACTGGCACCTCCGGGAGACCTGTCAACGACGCCGAGCGCGCCCCATGGGTGAGCGCGGTCATCAGCACACCCACCGGGTGACCGGCGGTTCTACGGGCGACGAACGCGAGCACCTCGGCGCTGGCTTCGTCCAGAGCGTCCCAGTCGTCGACGGCGATCAGCACAGGCCGATCGGCGCCCGCCGACTCCAGAACCCGGAACACCGTGAAGGCAGCCGCGCCTCGGTCCTCACGGGCGGGAGCACCATCCACCAGCAACGTCTCCAGAGCCCGACGGTCCCCGGCCGGACAGTGCGGTAGCCGGGCATCGCTCAGAAGCGGCCACAGGATCTCCAGCAGGCCCGACATACCGGGCCGCACGCCGCTCCGGCTGCCCGCGCAGCGCGGCACCCTCCCGCATCCCGGCGGCCGCCGCCTCCTCGACACCGGCCGCCAGCAGTACCGACCTGCCCGACCCGGCGCCGCGCACGACACGTGTCGCACCGTGTGTCACGGCCTCCCGTACGAACACCCGCAGTTCCCGCAGCTCGGCCTCGCGGCCGACGAGCCCGTCCTGTGCGGCCGGTCCGCAGGGCCTCGGCGGGGGGCCTGCGGACGTGTGCGGACGCCCTGCTCCGCGGCGGCGAGGACGGAGACCTCGACCTGCGTGTTCATGGATGACCTCCGTTCCTGGAGCGCCGGCCAGCATGCCCTTCCCCATCCCAGCGGACGCGGGCGCGGGAACAGGCAGTTCGCATGCAGCTTGCCGCGCCTGCCGACTGCGTCCGTTCTGCCTGTGCTCCCGAACCGGCCCGGATACATTGTCCCGGCAGGGGCGGACTCGGGACATCACATGTAGGCGGGCATCAAGGTGCGTGGGTATCGGGGGCGGCAGCTGGGGCTGACCCGCCTGACCATCGTGGCGAGCAGTCTCTTCGCTCTGCTGATAGGTGTGGCGTTCACCGTCCTGCTGTGGGCGATCGCCGACGCGAACAGTTCCGTCTCGGCGCGCCGCGCGTCCCGGACGGCGCTGGTGAAGTCCGGGAGCATGGAGCAGATCGTCCTCGATCTCGAGACGGGCCAGCGCGGCTTCGTGATCACCGGGAAGAAGGACTTCCTGGAGCCGTGGACGGCGGCCCGCAAGGCCTTCCCGGCGGAGGCCCGACGGTTCACGGCGTCGGTGACGTCGCCGGAACAGCGGCGGATCGCCGCGGAGATCACCAAGGGCGTGCGGTCCTATCTGAACGACTACTCGGTCCCGCTCGTCGACGCGGTCCGCCGCGGGGACCGCGCGGCGTCCGGCGCGGCCGTGGCGGTGGAGGGGGCAAACGGCGGGTCGACGACCTGCGGGCGCAGTTCGACCAGTACATGGAGGCCGAGCGGGTCCAGCTGGCGGAGCGTACCGACGCCGCCGGCGCCAACAGCCGCCAGGCGGTGATCACGGCGGCCGTGGGTCTCGCGGCGTCGATCGGTCTGGTGGCCGTGGTCACGGTGCTCCAGCACCGGGCCGTGGTCGCGGCCGGTGCGCGGCGCGGCGGCGGCCGCCCAGCGGCTCGCGGGCGGCGACCTCGGCGTAGGGATACCCCCGAGCAACGTGGCTGAAGTCGGCGCGCTCGGCGAGTCCTTCAACTCCATGGCGGTGTCCTTGCAGGACAGTCGCCGCCGCATCATGGAAAGCGTCGAGGCCGTGCACCGGCGCACGGCCAGGGACCTCCACGACGGGGCGCAGCAGCGCCTGGTCAGCCTGATGATCGGCCTCCGCCTGGCGCGCGAGATGCTGCCCGCAACGGAGACGTCGGTGACCGAGCTCCTCGACCAGTCGATCACCAACGCGCAGACGGCGATCGACGAGTTGAGGGGAGCTCGCCTCCGGCATCTACCCGCTCGCGCTGACGGTGCGCGGCCTGGTGACGGCGGTGGAGGACCTGGCGTCCCGGTGCCCGGTGCCGGTCGTCGTCCACAGCACGTACGACCGCCGCATCTCGTCCGCCGTCGAGTCGAACGCGTACTTCATCGTGGCCGAGGCCGTGACGAACGCGGTGAAACACGCCGAGGCCTCCCGGATCGACATCTACCTCGACCTCACCGAGGTGTTGCGGATACGTGTGGTGGACGACGGCATCGGCGGCGTGGACACGGCGACACCGGGCAGCGGTCTCACCGGACTGACCGACCGGGTCGCGGCGTTCGACGGCAAATTGTCGATCGAGTCGCCGCCCGGCGCCGGCACGGCGGTCCTGGTCCAGATCCCGATGGGGGACTGACCTGGGCGGCCGTGCAACCGCCCGGCTCCCGCGCTCTGGGGAGGTCTGTCCCGCCGTTCCGGTCAGCAACCGGCGTGCGGCTCCTGCTTCTCCGGCAGGTGGGTCTCGGCCCAGGTCCCGAGCTCGGCGAGGGCCGGTTCCAGGGCGCTTCCCGCCCGCGTCAACCGGTACGACACCCGCAGCGGGGGCCCCGCGTCGACGCGTCGCGCTCGACGAGGCCGGCGGAGCCCAGTTCGGTGAGCCGGTCGGAGAGCATCCGCTCACTGATCCCCGGCACCGCCCGGCGCAGATCCACGAAGTAGGCGGGCCCGCCGGTCAGCACGGCCAGGATCGGGCCGGTCCAGCGCTGCCGAGCAGCTGGAACACCCGGGTGATGGCGGAGCTGACCTGCCTGCAACCGGCGTCGTCGTGCTGCTGATCGACCGTCATACGGTGAGGATACTTTCCTGTGCTGTACGGACGATCACGGGGAGAAACATGTGTCCCGCTCCACCGTGCCGGCGGGACCGGGCCGCACACCGCGCGGTCCGGTCCAGGAGCCTCCGTCGGTGTTCAGAACCCGCGCCACACGTTGTCGAAGGCGGCGTTCTCGACCGAGCGCCGCTGACGTACGGCCTCCAGCTCCATCACGGCGTTCCCCACGGCGGCCAGGACCGTCACGGTCGCGTCGTCGTCGAGGTCATGGCCTGCATCCACGTCCTGCCCACGTCCTGCCCGTCTCCCCGCCCTCGTCGTCGCCCCCGTCGTCCGCCCGGTCGCGCAGGCCGACGGCGGCGGCGAGGGCCGCGAGCACGGGTTCGCCCGAGGCGTGGCGTTCCTCGGCCCGGCGGACGGCGGGGGAGTCCACGAGTTCCACCCGCTCCTGCCTCGACAGGGAGTCGGCTGCCGCGGGTGCGGTTCACCAGCCCGGCCCGCTCCAACTCGTCCGTGTAGGCCGCGGACAGCTCGCGTCCGCGGCGCCACAGCCAGTCCTCGACCGACTCGTACGGTTCCTGCCGGACGACGGTGGCGGCGGCCTCGTCCAGCAGCCGGTCGCCGGCCGCCGATCCGGTACCGGGCACCAGACGTTCGCCGTCCAGGCCGATGACCTGCGCCTCAGCGAGGTCGAGCACCTCGGCTCCGGCGAGCGCGAGCGACAGATCGCCCTGTCCCACTTCGCGGTCGGAGGCCGACAAGGCGATGATCGCCAGATCCTGTGCGGTGCTCATACGTGTCTCCATGTCGATCGGCCGAGTCCGGGGCGGTTGTCCCGACGCTCACCCGGGCCGTCGTTCCGGGGTGTGTTCAGGGTGCCACGCGGAGGCACGTGACGTCGGCCAAGAGGGTGCCGGGACCGTCAGGCGGCAGCCTTCAGCGGGCCGGAGAAGGACTTGCGCAGGGACGAAGGAGCGACGAGGGGGGAGCAGGAGGCGAGCATCTTCCCCTTTGAAGTCGCTGGGAAAGCGCGCGTGAGTTCGACGTCGACGCGCGTGCCGTCGCCTTCGGGCGTGAGGTCGAAGACCCAGCCGCCGCCCGCCCCGAAGAGCTTCGAGTCCAGGGTGGTGACGGTGACCTTGGAATCGGTCCACGTGTACCGGGGCCCGTTCCCAGGCGGCGCTCGTCCCCTCGGTCACCTCGGCCGAGTTCTCGCCGAGCTCATGGACCGTGAAGTGGTCGGCGTCGATGGTCGGCCAGGCCTCCGCGCGGCCGGGGGCCGAAGTCGGTGAGCGTGGCCAGGGCCTGCGCGGGAGACAGGGAGGAGATGAGGTGGAAGCGGACGACGGCCATGGGAGCCCCTTGCATCAGAAAAAGTAACCGGCTGGAACGGTTACTAAGATTCCACGTCCCGCGTCACCCGTCAAGACGGTTCAAGTCCACAAATGGGCCGGTGGCGGGGGTTGCGTTCTCGTGAGTCACTTGTCAGTATGGTTACGTGAATCATGCATTCCCCTGCGGGACGCTCCCGCTCGACTTCGTCGGCACGCTGCGCGCGCCGCAACGAAGAACCGACAGAGAAGCTCGCCACCCCCGAGCTGCTCGACGACTGGTTCGTCGAGTCCAAGATGCTCGACCTGGCGCCCGGCGCGAGCGAGGTCGACCTCGCCATCGCCATCGACCTGCGCGAATCCATCTACGATCCGGTCGCCGCCCGTCTGGACGGCAAGCCGCTGCCCACCGACGCGGTCGCCGAACTGAACCTGCAGGGCGTCCGGCATGCCGGTGACGCTGCGACTCGGCCCCGACGGCGCGACCCGCACCGGCACGGTCTCCCAGGGCCTCGCGGCGCTGGCACGCGAGGCCGTCGAGATCCTCGGCGGCGACGACGGAGCGCTGCTGCGCGAGTGCTCCCGCCCCGAGTGCACCCAGGTCTACCTCGACCGCTCGCGCGGCCACCGCCGCGAGTGGTGCGCCATGAAGACCTGCGGGAACCGGGTCAAGGCCGCCGCGTACCGAGCGCGCCAGCACGCCGCCCAGGACTGACCCCGGGCCGGCCCCGCCCCGGCCATCGAGCGCCTCGTGGCGGGCGCTGGACGTGATGCCCCCGGTCGACGACCCGGCCGTGGGGCGGGGCGCCGCATACGGAGCCGCGCGTACGTGCGCGGCCACGGCGACAAGTGCTGTCCCCCTGCCCGGGCCCCCGTGAGCCGTGAGCCCCGGCGGCCTCCCCGCGTCACCGACAGCACTCCGATCCGGAACAACACCGGACGGACGCGTGAGCCAATCCGCAGAAGCAGAGACACATGCAGGCGGATCCCTATGGCGCGACTCCGATCACGAAGCGCTCACCAGGCAGGATGGCGAAGGGCTGCGAACGAGCACGCAGTCACACGTATGTCAGATACCTAACCCGCCTGAGACACCTGCACTCGATGTAAGGTGACTCGTAAGGTGTCCGGCCGGAGCAGGCCCGAAGAGGTATGTGCGATGTATGCGGCCCGGCCGGACGGAACCACCCCTTCTTCAGAACAGGCACAGCCATGACGCTGACCACCACTCCGTTCGGCAAGCACGCCACAGCGGCGGAGGTACTCGACGGAGTCGATCTGAGCGGACGCCGGTTCGTCGTCACCGGTGGCTCCTCCGGGCCTGGGCGTCCGAGACGGTCCGGGCGCTGGCCGGTGCCGGCGCCCAGGTGACCATCGCGACGCGTGACCCCGCTGCCGCCAAGCCGCTGCTGACGAAGTTCCCCGACACCCGGGCCGTCGCCCTCGACCCGCCGACCTGGCCTCGGTCCACGCGCTTCTGCCAGGCATGGAGCGGTCCCTGGACGGCCTCGTCGCCAACGCAGGCGTGATGATGCTCCCCGACCCGGCAGACCACCGCCCAGGGCTGGGAGGCGCAGCTCGCCACCAACTACCTCGGTCACTTCGCCCTGGCCGTCGGCCTGCGCGCCGCGCTGGCGGAGGCCGACAGGCCGCGCGTGGTCGTGCTCAGCCCGGCGCGCAGCTCCGGGCCGGATTCGACTTCGACGACCCGCAGTTCGATCGCCGCCCCTACGACCCGTTCGTCGCCTACGCCCAGTCGAAGACCGCCGACGTGCTGCTCGCCGTCGGGATCAGCCGCCGGTGGGCCGAGCTCGGCATCACCGCCAACGCCTGCGCGCCGGGCTGGATCCACACCAACCTGACCCGGCACATCGACCCGGCGACCATGCGGGCCTCGGCGCCATGGACGAGGACGGCAACCTGCTCACCCCGGACTACTACAAGACCTCGGCCCAGGGTGCGGCCACCACGGTGCTGCTGGCCGCTTCGCCCCCTCCTCGAAGGGGCTGACCGGGCGCTACTTCGAGGACAACCAGGAGTCGCCGGTCGTCGAGGGCGGCGCCGAGGTGATGGCCGGTGTCGCCAGGTGGTCGGTCGACCCGCCGCCGCGGGACCGGCTGTGGATCTCGCGCTCCCCGAGGTGCGCTGACCCCGGCACCCGCACAACCATCGACCACGCACAAGAAGAGGAATGAGATGAAGGACAACCGGCGACACCCCGAGTTCCTCCTGGTGCACGGCGCCCGGCACGGCTCGTGGGCCTGGCGCGAGCTCCAGGACGTCTGGCCGGCCGCGGCTGGACCAGCCACACGGTCGACCTGCCGAGCGTGGTCGCCGAGGGCGCCGTAGGGGAAGTTGCCCGGTCTGCTCGACGACGCCCGGGTGGTCCGCGAGAAGATCGACGCCGTCCAGGCCCCGTTGATCGTGGTCGGACACCCTACGGCGGCGCTCCGGTCACCGAGGGCCACCACGGCGGCCGCCAACGTCTCCACCTCGTGTACGTGTCGGCTTTCGCGCTGGACGAGGGGGAGAGCCTGATGACGTGCTTCGGCGGCGAACAGCCGGACCCTCGCCGCGGTGGAGGGGACCATCCCGGTCAGGGACGACCCGAAGCAGACGCTCCACAACGACGTGCCCCGGGCGCCCGGGACGCCGCTCTGGCCCGACTGCTGCCGCAGAGCGCGCTCTCCTTCGCCGAACCGGTGAGCCGGGCCGGCTGGAAGACGCTGCCCAGCAGCTACGTGCTCTGCGACGACGACCGCAGTCTCCTCCGTCCTACCAGGAGCCGTTCGCCCTGCGGGCCGGCACCACGTACCACCCGCCCAGTGGTCACACCCCGCTGCTCTCCATGCCGGACAAGCTCGCCGACATCCTTGAGGAGACGCCTCCGGCGTCACGGCCGAGGCTGCGCTGAGTACGTCGCCGCAGGTGAATGCCGCCGGACGCTGAGCAGGGCGTGCGTGGCGCGTGCGTGTGGCGTGTGGCGTGTGGTGCGTGAGCTCAGATGTGGTCCGTGGGCGGCCAGCCCCACCACCAGAGGAACAGGCCGCCCAGCAGGACGACGAGGAGGATGGCCGCGTTGGAGGCGGCGGTAGTGCACGACGAGGGCGATGAACTCACGGATGACGGCGCTCGGCCAGAAGTACGACGCCGTCGGCGCTCCCACGACGTGGCCCCGCACACCCACCCGTCTCGCGGTGATGGCGGCGCGGAACGCGTGGTAGTTGCTCGTGACGATCACACGCGCGCTGCGGGTTTCTTCGTGTGCATCAGGGCCTGGCTGAACGTCAGGTTCTCCTCCGTGGTCGTGGAGCGGTCCTCGCGTTCGATGAGGTCGGCAGGAAAGCCGCGCTCGACGAGGTAGGAAGCCATCGCGTGGGACTCCGGCAGTTCCTCGTCGGGTCCCTGCCCGCCGGAGACGATGAGCACGGGCCGCCGCCCGCGACGCGACAGCCGCGTGTTCCTTGCGTCCCTTCTCCAGGCGGCTGGCCAGGAGCGGAGGCACGGTACTGCCGCCGATCGGCCCGGAGCCGAGGACGACGACGAAGTCGCCTCTGCGCCAGAAGACCAGCCGCTGGTAGAGAGCGGCGTAGAAGAGGAAACACACGAACAGGGAAGGCGACATAGCCGGCCAGGACGACGGCGGTCCCCGCGACGACGGCCAGGGTCCGCGAGTGCAGGACCAGCGCCGCGACCAGCAGGGCGAGCAGCACGGTCAGCGCGAGCCCGACCCTCAAGGACACCAGGTTCGCGAGGTTCCTGCCCTCCTTGCGGACCATGGTGACGCCGTTGAGCGAGCAGAAACCCCGCCAGGACGACAACAGCGACAGCAGCCGTCACCAGGAGGCCGAACGCGATGTCACCGCTCAAACCAGGCTTGATGGATCCGAGTTGGAGCAGAGCGGCCACCACGGCGAAGACGACGGTCAGCCCCAGAAAGACCGCGTTGCTGAGCCTGCGGTGCTCCCGTACCACCCCCACACAGAACCCGACGAGGCACAGTGCGGACGGCAGGT
The DNA here is from genome assembly GCF_030766975.1 of Streptomyces sp. KL116D. Classification (NCBI taxonomy): domain Bacteria; kingdom Bacillati; phylum Actinomycetota; class Actinomycetes; order Kitasatosporales; family Streptomycetaceae; genus Streptomyces; species Streptomyces sp. KL116D. The sequence goes on from NZ_JASERH010000055.1 coordinate 29,059, forward strand.
AGAGCAACATGCCGCACATGCTAGGGGGTTTCGGCATGCGGCCCTCTCGCCCGATCTGGGCTATGCCGCCCAGCTGTCCTCCAACAGGGACTGGAAGGTGGTGGCCTGACGGCCGGTCAGTTCTGCCAGGGTCGGGTCGACGGCGGTGAACTCTCCGTTTCGTGCTGCCGCGAAGACGCTCACCAGCAGGTCGGCGACGGGGGCGGGAGCGCCGTGCTCCAGAGTCTGCTCGCGGAAGGCATCGTCGGAGACGACGGTGCGGGTGAAGGGGCGCCCGTGACCTGGGCGGCGATCTCGGCGACGGTGTCGAAGTCGAGGGCCGCCGGGCCGGTGAGTGGCGGGGTGGGTCCTTCGAAACGCCCCTGGTCGGTGAGGACGGCCGCGGCGGCCAGGGCGAGGTCGTCGTGTCCGGTCCAGGCGACGGGTCCCGTCGGCGGGCAGGGCGATGTCGCCGGTGCGGCGGGCGGAATCCAAGTGCAGGGCGCTGGCCGCGTAGAAGCCGTTGCGCAACGAGGTCCAAGGCAGGCCGCTGGCGCGCAGCAGGTCCTCGGTCCGGGCGTGGTCCCGGCAGGGCGTGGAACAGGGAGTCGTGGGCGGCGCCCATCTGGCTGGTGTGAGACGATGCGGCCGACTCCCTGCCTTGACGGCGGCGTCGATCGCGGCGCGGTGGCCGGCGACGCATTCCTCGCCCGCACGGTCGAGAGAGACGAGCAGCACCTGCTCGGCGCCGTCGAAGGCGTGCGCGAGGGAGGCGGGGTCGTCGAGTCGCCCTGCCGGACGCGGATGCCGCGGTCGGCGAGGTCCTGGGCCTTGCGGGGGTCGCGGACGCTGACGCCGATGCGCTCGGCGGGGAGGCGTTCCAGGAGGTGTTCGACGGTGCGACGGCCGAGCTTTCCGGTGGCTCCGGTCACGATGATCACAGGGTTCTCCCCACATGGTTTCCAGTGGAATCACTTCAACGATAACACTGGAACTATCATCGGAATCAGAATCCCGATATCATCGATACATGCCGAGCCGTGACACCACTGACAACAGCCCTCGTCGGCGCATCATCGAGGCGGCCGTCGAGCTGCTGGAGAGCGGCGGTCCCGAGCGCGGTGAGCACCCGCGCGGTCGCCGCCGCGGCGGAATGCAGCCGCCGGCCATCCACCGCCACTTCGGCGACAAGGACGGCCTGCTGGGGCGGTCGCCGAGGCACGGCTACACGCAGTTCCTCGAGGACAAGAGGGCCCAGCTCGACCTCACGCCGGCGGACCCGGTGCAGGAGCTGCGCCACGGCTGGGACATGGTGGTGGAGTTCGGTGTCTCGCATCGCGAACTGTTCGCCGTGATGAACAGATCCACCAGCTCAGGAACAGACGCGGCACACCGCGCGGGCCTGGAGATCCTCCATGGCCGAGTACGCCGCCTGGCGGCTGCGGGATACATGCGCGTGGATGAAGAGCTGGCCGCCCAGATTATCCAGGCCACCGGCCAGGCAGTCACCACCTGGCACTCGACGCAGATCGCCGCGACCCGATGCTGCTGACCGTCATGCGCGAGGCCATGATCACCGCTGTCACCCGGGCCGAGCCGACGGTCCCCGCCGAGGAGTCCGGCCCCGCGCCGGCGGCCCGCGCGCTGCGTGCGGCCCTGCCCGACAAAGCCGACGTCCTCAGTGACGCCGAGCAGGCCCTGCTCCACAGAGTGGCTCACCCGCCTCGCGGCGGACGCCGGAGACGCCACGGGCCTGATACTCCGTCAGCACCCCTGATGCAGACGGAAGATCGCGAGGAGATCGTCCGCGGAGTCGTGGTCGCCGGAGAGAAGGACACTGACTGCAGCGATCGGGCGCACGGGACTGTCTGTCGCGGACGTGTGACGGTGATGGCGCCGCACTAGATCTCACGGGCCGAACTGCGCCCGGGCGCGCCGCGAGTCAATTCCGGCCCTCGGGCGTGGGCGAGGACCGCCAGCGCGGTGTCGGCAACGCTCCGCACGGTCTCCGGGTTCAGTCCGGCCTTGCCGACCGCCTCGATGCCGCGGACGACGGTCAGCAGCAGTGCCGCCAGCCGCTCCGGATCGGCGGAGCTGTCGATGTCGCCATGGCGGCGGGGCGGCGCTGATCTCCGTCCGCAGCAGGTTCATCCAGCGCGGCCCATGGTCTCGGCCGGCCGCCCGGCGAGCGGTCGGATCGAGCTGGGAAGCCGGTTCGGCCCGCGCCCTTGGCCAGCAGACACCCCGCGGCGCTCGGTGTCGGGAGGCGGTGGTGTTCTCCTGCCATGAGGTGCACGTATCCCGACAGCCGGGCCCAGGGCCTCCGAGTCCAGGCCGCCCGCCAGCCGCTCTTCGGCCACCTCGGCGACGGCGGTGCACCAGTCGTCGAGCACGCGGTGGAACAGCTTGCGCTTGTCGCCGAGCGCGCCGTACAGGCTGCCCTTGCGAGCCGGTGACCTGGGCGATGTCGTCCATCGGGTTCCTGCGTAGCCGGTCGCCCCGAACTGTTCCCGCGCCTGCTCGGACTCGGCGTTCGTCGAATGCGCGTGGTCTCCGCGTGGCCTCACCGTACCCATTCTTGACTCGATCGTCCATTACTGCCTACGTTGTGGACGATCGGTCCCACTCAACTGAAGGGGTCCGCCATGCATAGGCGATGCTGCAGGACAAAGGTTGCCGTGATCGCCGGAGGACCAGCGGGATCAGGCCAGCCATCGCCCACCGCTTCAGTCCAGGGAGGGCGCGCGGGTCTTCGTGACCGGCCGGGACGTCGACCGCCTCGAAGCCGCAGTGAAGGAGTTTGGGTCCTGCGGCCACGGGCGTACAGCGCCGGCAAAGTCACCGGCCCTGACCGGCCTGGACGCGCTCTACACGCGAGTCCACGAAAGAGCCCGGACGCATCGACGTGTTGGTGGCCAACGCGGGAGTCGTCGCGGACGCCGCGCTCGGCGCCCACGCCGAGGCGAACGTGGACCTGACGCTCGCCGTCAGCATCAAGAGCCCACTGTTCGCCGTTCAAAAGGCGCTCCCGCTTCCTGTCCGGAGAACGCGTCCCATCCTGGTCATCGGCTCCGAGCAACAGCGTGCGGCCCAACGAACAACTCGAGGTCTACGGCGCCTCGAAGGCGGCGCTGGTAGCGGCCTCGTGCGCAACTGGGCCCGGGCAGTCGCGCGAGCGCCGGTTCCGGGTCAACGTGCTCCAGCCCGGGACCCACACGGACCCCCGGACTGCTGGGCGTCGCAGGCGCGGAGGCCGACCGTTTCGCCGAGGCCACCGTGCCGCTGGGGCGACTGGCCGACGCCGAGAAATCGCCGAGGCCGCCCTGTTCCTGGCCTCGGACGCCTCGTCGTTCGTCACCGGAGCCGAACTCTTCGCGGACGGCGGCTACGCGAGCCTGAACGACGGCCGGAAAGTTCCATCTGCCGGTCGACGTCGTCGCCGGGGTGACGGCGAGGGCGGGCGATCGTGGGGTGTGCGTGTGAGGTCGCCTCGCGTCGGTGCAACTGGCTCCGGCGGCGCGCGCTGCGTGCGGCCTGCCCGACAAAGCCGACGTCCTCCCGGCAGGCGAGCGGCTGTGCGAGGCTCGAGGCCGGGAGCGTGGCGCCTCTTTCGATTGCGTCGGCGACGATCTCCGCGACGGTCCCGGACGAAGACCGTCCCGAAAGGCAGGAAAGAGGGATCAGGCGGTCAGGATGCTTTCTGAGGCTGGTTGGCGGTCTTCTCCAGCAGGCTCTGCAGGGGTGTGCTGCTGGGCGGGGGTGAGCGCGGCCAGCGGCGAGGTCCTGGGCGAGCAGGTCAGGAGCTGCTCACGCGGCGTGGGTGCCTTCTGCGGTGAGCACGAGGTGCTTGGCGCGCGCCGGTCGGTCGGGTGGTGGCGTTCGACCAGGCCCTGTTTCTCGAGCTTTGTCGATGACGAACGTGGCGTTGGAGGGTTCGCAGCTCATGCGCTCGGCGAGCTCGCGCATCGTCATCGCGGTCATCTCCCGCAGCGCGGTCGCGACCGCGGTCAGGCCCAGAGTGCCGGCCCGCCGGCGTACGTGATCGGAGATCTGCTGGGCCAGCCCGTCCCACCAGGCCGCACAGTTCTCGCTCGGCGACGGCCTGCGCCTGCGAGGGAGGTGGGGAGGGGTCATGCTCCCCACTCTAGCAAGTTCATCAAGTCTGAATAATGAAAGCTTGAATGATTCAAGCTTGATGCTTATGGTTGCCGGTCGCCGCCCCGCGCGTACAGCGACGATCTACGCATACGACGGACGAGGAGATGCCACCATGCCGAACTCGCTGGTCGACCAAGACGAGCGACTGCGACGCCCAGCGGAACTCTCGCTCGACATGGCTGAGGTGCCACGAAGGTCTCCTTCGTACCGGACGAGGCCGTACAAGGCCGGCCGAGCGCCTGGCTGCCCGACAGCACCGACGACTTCTGGGCGGCTCACCCGCAATATCTGGACGACACCGGGCGCGGTGGCCAGCCTCGGCGGCCTCCTGGTGGAGCACGGCGACCGCGCGCTGCTGATCGACACCGGGTTCGGACCCCTAAGCGCTGCCGGCCGACCCGGGGACACCGAACGGCTCCATATACGGCGGCGGGCTCCTGAACGGCCTGGCGGAACTCGGCCGAAGCCCGGAACAGATCGAAGCGGTCGCCTTCAGCCACCTGCACCCCGACCACCTCGGCTGGGCCGTACACCCGGTCCCCGGCACCGGTGCGCGCGCCCTTCGCGCACGCCGACCACCTGGTGGCAGAACCGGAATGGGCCCGGTACGCGCAGCCGGAGACCGACGGCACGCCCGACGAGGCCATCGCCGCGCTCGCGCCCCACGTCCGCACGATGACCGACGGGCAGTACATCTTCCCCGGCGTGCAGGTCCGATCACCGCCGGCCACACCGAGGGACACGCGGAGTTCGTCATCACCGGAGGCGGACGACGCCTCATCGCCTTCGGCGACTCATGCATTCACCGGTCCAGGCCGACCACCCCGGAGTGGTCCTGCGTCTACGACCATGACCCGGCCCGGTCCGCCGGTCACCGCCACCGCCTGGTCGCCGAGTTGGAAGAACCCGACACGATCGGATTCGGCATCCACTTCGCCGACGTGGTCTTCGGACACGTCCGCCGCGACGGCAAGGCCCCGCCTGGCGCCCCCTGGAGACCACGGACGCCGGGCACGACCAGCCACGGTGACGACCGAATCCCTCGGCCCAGGGCGTGTGGCGAACCCTGAAGGACCGATCTCGGCTGTTCGACCAGGCCGGGAGCCGGAAGCGACGGGCCTAACGACGTCGGCAGACGAACTCGCCGATGCGTCGGCGTGCGGGACGTAGACGAGGTGATGTCGAAACCGGCCCGGTCCAGCATGCCTTCAAGACCCATGCGTAGGTGGAGAACTCCTCCCGCACGTGCGCCTCGAAATCCGCCCTCGTGAAGCCCTGGCCCGCAGGCTGCCCCGCCGTGTCGATCCATCGCTCCAGATGCTCTGCGGCGTCGGCGGGCTCTGAAACTGAAGATGACGTCCCACAGGTAGAAGATGCCGCCCGGCCGCAGCATGTCGGCCGCGTTGAGGAGCGCCTGCTGCTTCAGAAATCGGCAGTTGGTGCAGGGCCGACTTGGTGGTCACCACGTCCGCGGGTCCCGCGCGATGGGCGTAGTCCAGGAAGCCGGCCCGGTGCCAGTGCGCGCCGGCGCCGGCGCCGGCCCGTTCCGCCCTGGCCCGGGCGAAGGCCAGCATCTCCTGTGAGACGTCGACGCCGTGGGCCTCGGCCCCGCGCCGTGCGGCCTGGACCACCAACGAGCCGGTGCCGCAGGCCAGATCGACCAGGCGGACGCCCGCCTCGACGCCGAGACGGTCGAGCAGTGCGTCGTCGGCAACCGGGTCGGTTCCCCTGATTGCGGTCGTAGGCGGCCACCGCAGCCGGACTGCCCAGGTCGATGCCGACCGGCTCGTACTCGCGGGAAGAACCACCAGTACCGGCTCTTCCTCCATCTCGCCTCCACGCTGAGCTTCACGCGAACCGCGGCCGATTGCCACGTCAGTCCGGGCCGTTGTCCCGGACCGTGCAGCGACTGGAGTCCTTTGCCGGACACCGGCTTCGGACCGTGGCCCGCACGGCGTCGCGCTGACCGAGCACGGCCACCGCTTCCGCCGCTACGTGACGGAGGCTCTTCAGCTGTGGGACCGATACAGCGACAACGGCTTCGGAGGGGGACCAACTCAGCGGCCGACTGAGGGGTGTTCGCCTCGGTCACGGCCTGCCAGAGCCTGCTGCCCGACCTGCTGGCACCGCTCCGAAGCGCCCATCCCCGGGTGCAGATCTCGGTGCGGACCGGCGACGCCGCAGCGGCCCTCGCGCTCCCCTCGACGACGGCGAGGCCGACCTCGCCGTCGCGGCCATGCCCTCCCGGGTTCCGGCCACTCGCTCGCGCGCACCGTCACCCGTACTGCGTCCTGGTCCGAGCCGGCCCACGGGGATCAGACGCACAACTCCCGGACCCCGACGAGTCGTTCGTACTCCCCAGACGGGGCCTGGTCCGGGACATCGCCAACCGATGGTTCCGCCGCCACGGCATCACACCCCCGCATCGCCGCAGAGGCCGACGGGCATGAAGCACTGCTCACCTTGGTCGCCTCTCGACTACGGCACCGGATCATCCCTGACCTCGTCCTCCAGCACGGCAGCATCCGGCACCGGCTCCACGTCACCACGGCCCCGACCAGCCTCCGGTGAACTCACCATCGGCGCCTCGCATCCGGCGCACCGATCTTCACCGCCCTTGGTCGCGGTGGCCTGGGCAGCCACAGTGCCCGGTCAGCCACCGAGGTCAGAAGTGCCCGGTCAGCCACCGAGGTGAGAGCACTAGACAGGCCGGCCAGGGTCGCTGCCCAGCCGAGGACAGGTGCGCCCGGTCAGGCAAGCCACAACGCAACACTCGCTACGCGCTCCTCGTACGCGAGGGGAACAAGGTCCCTGGACAACACGCTTGGAACGCCTGCTGGTTGTGGTGCTGCGCCTCAGCCTGCTGCGGCTTCGTCCGGCGCGTCTGCCCGGGGTCCGTGCGGCGTGCGGCCGGCGATCACAGCGACCGCGGCGAGGGCAGCAGGTCCAGGGGCAGCGTCCACGCCATGGCCCGCGCGTGGCCGTCCGTCGTCGCTGAGGGTGAGGAAGAGGGTTCCCAGCAGTGCCACCCCCGGCGGAGGCGGCGTGAACTGCTGGGCCGCGGTGACGAGGCCGGAGGCCACACCCGCCCGGGCAGGCGGGATGTCGGAGAGGGAGTACCCTGATCAGTGTCGGCAGTACGAGGGCCGTTGCCGAACCCGGTCAGGCACACCGCGACCACGAGGGCCGGCACGGTCGGCAGCCCGCTGACGAGCAGGCCGGTCATGGCGGTCACCGGCCCGAGCCCGGTGACGAGGGATACCCGGTGCGGATCGAACGCTCCCTGGTCCCGTGCGACCCAACTGCGCATCAGCAGCGAGCTGGTCACGAACGTGATCCCGGAGGGTACGGTACAGCCCTGCGTGCAACGGCGAAAGGTGCTCGCCCTGTTGCAGCAGGATGGTGAGACGCAAACATGAAGCTCGCGAAGAACAGCATGAGAGGCGATCGAGGCCAGGGCGCCGCGCCGCAGCGACGGCACCGTGAGCAGAGCGGGATCGAGGATGGGATCGCCGCCCCGGTCGGCAAGCCGGCGCTCGGCTCGCACCACAACCGGATCAGACCGATCCCGGCGAGTGGCAGCCACAGCCACGATGGGCCAGCCCCACTCCCGTCCGAGGACGAACGGAACCAGTACCAGGGCCAGTGCGAGCCCGATTCCCGCAGCGGCTGCGCCGTTCAGGGCGGGGGCGCGTCCGCCCGGCGGATGCAGGCATCACGACACAAGCGGCGGCGAAGGTGAGCGCGGCGATGGGCAGGTTGATCAGGAAGATCGCCCGCCACCCCCAGCCCGGCGAGGTCGGCGCTCGACGGACCAGCCGCCGAGGATCTGCCCCCGCGATCGACCCCGTCCCCGTCGCGGCCCCCGTACCAGCCCATCGCCCAGCCGCGCCGTCCGGCGGGCAGCGCGGTGCTGATCGTGGCGAGCACCTGCGGGATCATCACCGCCGCGGCGAAACCCTGCAGTACGCGGGCGATCACGAGCCAGGCCGCGGTCGGTGCGAGCCCGCACAGCCCCGACGTGGCAGCGAACAGGATCAGGCCGGTCAGGTAGACGCGGCGATGCCCGTACAGGTCACCGAGCCTGCCACCGGCGATCAGCCCGCTGGCGTAGGCGAAGGCGTACCCGCCGACCACGAGCTCCAGCTCGCGTCCGTGGCGGACAGGGAATCCTGGACGGCGGGGGGCGGCGACGTTCACGACGAAGAAGTCGCAACTGGCTCATGAACGCGGCCACCAGCACCACGGCGAGGCAGCCTGGGCCGCACAGATATCGTGGATGTCATGTATCCACGATATCCTTGTCGGGTATCGTGCGGTACATGCAGGTGTCACAGGGGTGTCGAGTGGGCGATGCACATCTGCACGCTGCTCTCGAAGCGCCGGACGGCACGCCGTGCCGCGGCGCACGCTCGCCGAGGCGTACGCGCTGCCCGAGCCCTACCTCGCCAAGTACCTGAAGCGCCTCGTCGCTGCGGGCGTACTCACCTCGACGAGCGGACCCCGCGGCGGCTACCGGCTCGCGAAGCCCGCCGATCAGACCACCGGCCTGGCCGTGGTCGAGGCCGTCGAGGGAACCGGCCCCCACCTTCACCTGCCGTGAACTGCGCCGCCACTGGCACCGTCGCCGCGACGCGCGAGGAGTGCCGCGAGAAATGCGCGGTGCACTACGATGATGGACGCCGCCGACGAGGCCTGGCGGGCACGCCTGGCCGAAACCACCATCGCCGACATCCGGCGGCACCGTCCTGACACCCTGAGGGCCCCGCGTCGCTGAAACCCTCGGGTGGTAAACGCCGTTGATGCGCCGGCGGGTCGCCCGGGCCCGCCAACCCGTAGCTCCCGGTCGGGTCGGTGCCCTTGTTGAGTCTCGACCGGCGGGGACGTCGCAGGGCGCGGGATCAGGCGGCGATAGCCCTGGGGCGAAGTGACGGGGGTGGGCGCGGACCGACCGGCCGGCAGGCCGGCGAGGCCCGCTATCGCGAGGCGCTGGCTGGTCTACTGGCCGGAACGCCCGCTCTGCGTCCGTCGCACGCCCGGTTCGGCGGCCAGCACTCCAGTGCCATGTCGGCGATGCCCTGGAGTTCGTCGCGGCCGAGGCCGCTTGCGAGCCTGGACGGCGATCCCGAAGGTCACCGTCGTGACGTATCGGGCGAGTCGTCGGGGGTCGGCGTCGTGCGGCAGATCGCCTTCGTCGACGGCCCGCTGGAAACGCTCCTCCAGGCGTAGAGCCGCGCTGTTCCGCCAGGGGCGACCAGCATGTCGTGCGCGGGCCGTCCCGCTTCGCTCGACGCCAACGCGACCTGCACGCCCAGGCATCCCACCGGGCCGCTCTGGACGCGTCGTGGTCCGCACCGCTCCACGGAGCATCGCCTCGACCACGCCTCGCGCGGTCGGCTCCTCCAAGGCGCGAGTCCCATAGCCGGCCGGGCCCTCGGTGTAGCCCGGTCCAGAGCTTTGCGGAACAGCTCCTTCTTGTCGCCGAAGGCTGCGTACAGGCTTGGCTTCGTGATGCCCATGGCCTTGGTCAGGTCGGTGAGGCTGACGCCCTCGTAGCCCCCGCTCCCAGAACAGCCGCATGGCGCGCTCAAGCGCCTCGTCGACGTCGAACTCCCGAGGCCGACCCATGACGACGATGCTCCGCGAGACCAGCCATGTGTGCAGCGTACCTCCCTGAGCAGCGATCGGCGCCGATTTCTGTACCGATTGATATAGAAAGTCAACTCCGCCATCTCCCGCCCGCGGCGCATTCCGGTGTCACTGACTCCTCTCCACGACTTCACTCCGATCGGAATAGAAGTCGTGGAGTCGAGGTTCCCCTCTGGGACAGCTACCGCGACAGACCGCGGGAGCCCATACGCCATCAGCAGCAGCACCCAACACCGCCCGATCCAGGGCGAAGAAGGGCATCATGTCTGACATCGACCTGCGCGACGCCGAAAGTGCTCAACGCCCGCAAGTCCGACGGCATCGCGGTTGTCACCGGCGCGCCAGCCCGCGGCATCAGCGCGGCCGTCGCCGGCCGTCTCGGCGCCGACGGCTGCACCGTCGCAGTTCACTACCGCCAGGACTCGGCCGCCGCGGCGGACGTCGTCGGAAGATCACCGCGGCCGGCGGCACGGCGTTCTCCTTCGCCGCCGACCTGGCCGAACCCGACACCGGCACCGCCTTCTGGGCTTCCTACGACGCAGCCGCGGGCGAACTGCGCGACGCGCGCGTGCAGGTCCCCGGTGAACAACGCCGCGATCATCGTGAACGGCGTCATCGAGGAGACCACCGCCGAGGACTTCGTCCGCCAGCAGCAGATCAACACCACCGCGCCGCTCCTGATCATCAGCCGCCCCGCCCCGCCTGAGCCGACGGCGCACGCGTCGTGAACGTCTCCTCCGGCGCCACCCGCCTCCCCAATCCCCGGCATCATCGGATACACCATGACCAAGGGAGCCCTCGAAGCCCTCACGCCCTGCTCGCCCAACACCTCGGCCCACGCGGCATCACTCGTCAACGCCGTCCGCGGCACCACCGACACCGACATGAACGCCGACTGGCTGCGCGGCAACTCCGAAGCCATCACCAACCTCGTCGCGCAGCGCGCCCTCCGCCGCGCATGGGCGACCCACCGACGTCGCCGACGTCGTCGCCCTCTCGCCTCCCACGACGCCCGGTGGATCACGGGCCAGATCATCGACGCCACTGGAGGCGAGCGCCTGTAGGCGGTACCTCTCCAGGGGACACCGGCGACATCCGCGCGTCGCGACAGCCGGCATTGACTGAGAGCTCCGGCGCTGGCCAGGCTCTCGTTCGGATCGGCTCGACTACGACTGTGCTGAGCCCATTTGGATGGGCGAGGCCGGTGCGAGCCCTGAGCGAGCACCGGCCGGCGCCGGTCCGGGGAATGTACGTGCGTGGGTGGTGACAGGTTCGCCACGAACAGGCGGTTCGCCGCGAACAGGCGCCGAACTCGCCCGACGCGCCCGCCTAGTGCCAGCCGCAAGTACGTCTTGTCGTGGCCCACAGCGCCGCGACAGCGCAGCTGGTGTCCTGCCGGGAAGTGAGAGGCGAAGCTGTTGCACTCTGCAACAGAGCCTCGTACCGGCGACCTGGCCGCAAGCAGGCTGCCTTCCTACCCTGAGGGGCTATGGAGGGCTGGAAGTTTTGGTGGGGATCGCCGCGTTCTTCCTGGGCGGTCTTGCGACACAGCTGAATGGGTGGCTTGCCCACCGGCGTCAGCGCGGAAAGACAAGGCCGACGAGGCCCATGACGCACTCAGACAGCGCGGCGTGAAGAGTTCGAGCTGCAACACCTCATCGAGCTCCAACCAACTGTTCGCCGACGCCATGGAGGCACTGCTCGACTATTCGCCTCGGCCGTCCGCTGGTACATACACCTGCGGGATACGAACAGCCTCAACGACGACGCCGAAGAACGCCGGGACCAGGCCAGCGAGGCCTCGCAGGCCGCACTCACCAAGGCCGCACTTCAATGCGGCTTCGTACTCGCTGATGACGTCAGGAGTCTGGCGGATGAGATGACCAACCACATCGCCTCAGCCAACAGCCTGCTCCACGAGGATGGGTCCCCAACGTTCTAGAACTGACCACCGCTGCGGGAGAGTTGCACGTAGGGTCGGCGCGAGAGTCGCAGCATCTACGCAGGCCGACACCCTCTGCATGACTACAACCACACGGTCGCCCAGCCCACTGGCAAGCCCTTGGTCGCCCAGCAGGCAACTACCCGACGTACGGCAGCATCCCGATCCATACCCACCGAAGTCGCCTGCCACAACGGCCACCTGAACGCAGCACGCGAACTGACGGCACCACCTGGCTCGGCGCCGCCCCTACGCCGGTGTCCTGTGCAAGTGAAGTTTGATCGTTGTCATCGAACTGCGGGTGGCGCAGATCCCTTGCCGTGTCGGGGCACCACCTGGCGCGCAGCGGGGTCCGCGGCGAGGCGAGTTCGGTGCGGACGTCCCCAGAACGCGCCGGCCACCGTGACGAAGGTGGGGCGGAACAGGCCACCGGCCGCCCTCGATTCGTGCTGTCCCTGGCCCTGCCCGGGGCATGCGACGCACATTCGCGGCCAGGGAGGGGGAGCGGGCCGCCGGTCGGCCTGTGGCTCCCTGACGGCTCCACCGCGATCGTCCGGAGCGGGACGGCCACACCCAACAGCGTGGCCCGACGCGGTTGTGGGACACCGTGGAGCGGGCGGCCCTGCCGAGCTCCTCGAACAGCCCGATGGACCCGCTTCCGTGTCGAGGTCGTCCCGGACGGCAGATCGTCTCTGTTCGACGGCGGCCCGCACTGGCACCTCGACCGGTCTTGAGTATCTCGACCCACGTCCCGCGGGTGTTGAAGGTCGTCTGCGTGGGGCAGCAGGTCTGCTCTACTGGAAGGGCGTGGCTACCTAGGCCGGCGTGAGTACGCCAACCGATGTGCGGGTCGATCAACGGGTCTTGGATGAGGGCATGGTCTTCAGCTCCTTGCGCCGCCCGTCGGGGCGACCCGGTCCGCACGGTCAACCGCACTGGCTGCACCCGGGCCGGTGGTTCCCGCCCGACGGGGACGCAGTCGCCTCACGGCGGCGTTGTCCGCGCTGTGCTCTTCATGCCCGCGGCACTCGTGGTGTTCGTCTTGTCGCTGCTGATCCCAATGCCGCGCACTGCCTGGAGTACGGGCAGTGCACCCCAGGCCTTCCGGGCTACCTGCTCGCCTGGAGTCTGGGGACTTCCGCCGGGGCTCTCCTGGTTGCCTCGTTGCTCCGTGGCCGCGGATGCGGTGGTTCGCCCTCGCCGTACAGCTGACTGCTGAGGGCACCGCGCTGACTCGCAGATCCTCGTCGCTCCCTGAACCTCTGATAGGGCTGGCCCGACGCGGGCTGGGTGAGCGCCAGCGGCGCCTTATTGATCGTTTCAGAATGAGGTTCGGAGTCGTTGCAGGCAGATGATGCTGCAGGCGAGCCGTAGGAGGCCGAGGTGCAGGTCGGCGCGTACCTCGTAGCGGATGATGCGTAGGCGGCGAACTGGAGCTGCGAGCTGCAGAAGGTCCGCTCGACCGCAGCGGGTCTTGCGCAAGCCGGAACCGTGGTAGCGACGCCGCGACGGGCAATGAGTAGCTTGATTCCATCAAGCTTCCGCACAGCAGAGCGGCGGTACTTGTCGAAGCCAGTAGCCCCGGTCGGCGCGAACAGTCTGTAGCGGTCGCGTCTGCGGGCGTCTCACGCAGGCCCCCGATCGGCGATCGCGTCCAAAAGAAGGAGCTGTGCGACGTCGTGGCGGTGGCCGCCGGTCAGCGTTACGGCCAGCGGGCTGCCGTAGCCGGTCGTGACGATCAGGCGGCGCTTTGCCGCCAGGCCGGCTCCCGATCGACCGGCGAAGAGGGCCGGTGTGATCCCCTTTGAGCGCCCGGACGTGGAGAGCCGTCGATCGCCGAGTCCTCCCATGCGGCGAGACCCGCCTTCCGCAGTTCGGCGAGAAGCACTTCGTGCAGGCGGGGCCGAGACGCCATCCTCAGTCCAGTCGGAGCCGGCGCCAGGCAGTCACTCCTGAACAGCCAACGACCTGGATGGGGACACCGTGCCAGGCCACGCCCTTGCGAGCACGTAGATGATGCCGGCGAGATGCGACGCGGTCCGGCACGGCAGTCGTCCGGGGTGGCGATGGCGTCGGGCAGGCCGAGTGGGGGAGAAGCGCAGCTATGCGCTCTCAGAGATCGTCGGACACAAGGTCGGCAGGCATGTCTGGAGAGTCTGCCCGACGCCCTATCAGGCATTGGCAGCGAATCCGGTGTTGATGCGAATGGCGGGAGCTGCGCGAGTTTAGCGCCAGCCTCCGTGGCGTGGTTTCCACGGGCTCGCCGAACAGTGGGCCGAACTCCTGACCGTCGTCGATCACGACGTAGTCCGCTTCCG
>NZ_JASERH010000056.1:0-19080 GCF_030766975.1 Streptomyces sp. KL116D
GGCGGCTTCGTTCAATCGGATGGTGCAGCAAGATTTCGCATTTATCGTGAAACGCTCGCGTTTTCGTGCGCCGCTTCAGCCTCCCAACGGCGAGGAGGTCCAGCAGCTCATCGGGATCGTGCGCTCAGTCGGGCCGGCGGAACCACGGTCGTTCTCATCGAACACAACACGGACTGCCGCGCTCGCTGTGCGAGAAAGTCACCGTGCCGACCAGTGGAAAGGTCAACGCAGAGACGCCCCGGCGTCGTCGCTGCCTCGAGGTCACTCGAGGCGTACCTCGGCTGACTCCGAGAGCTGAGCGAACTCCCCAGCGGACCAGGCGAGGCGTTCAGCAGGACCGCACGAAGGAAGCCACCTCGTGAACCTCACCGACTTCGGCTCGAGCTCCCCGCCTCACCGTGGCAGACCTCAGCGTGCACTACGGGGGCGTGTGCGCGGTGAGCAACATCGGCTTCACAGTCGAGCCCGGCGGTCCGTCGGGATCATCAGGCCAACAGCCCGGCAAGACGTCCACCTGAAGGCGCGGTGGGCTCGTTCCGCGCGGCGTGGCCAGATCAACCTGGGCGGCCCAGGACCTGTCAGGACAAGGCGCGCGACATGGTCCGCCACGGCATCGGCTACGTACCCGAAGGCGAGGCACATGCTGGGCTGCCCGTGGACAAGAACCTCACTGCTGGGCGCCTGCGCCTGGAACAAGGAGACGCACCAGCAACTCACCGACGAGATCTGACCTGTTCCCGGTCCTGGGGAGATGCGCCATCGCCTCGCAGGAGCCCTCTCCAGCAGTCAGCAGCAGATGCTCGCCATGGGGCGTGCCTTGATGAGCAGGCCCGCCTGCCATCCTCGACAACCGTCCATGGGCCTCGCCGAGAAGCTAGTCGGCAGCATCCTCGATGTGCTGCTGAAGCTCCGTGAGGACGGCCTGAGCCTGCTGCTGGGTGGAGCAGAACGCCAAGCTGACGCCTCGGCGTCACCAGTCACTGCATCGTCATGGAGAACGGTGAGGCGGTCATGCGGACGGCAGTTCGGCAGCCCTGAGCCATGATCCCCGAGTGCAGGAGGTCTATCTTCGGTCTGCGGAAGTGACGTCGGGGACCTTCTGGCGCGACGCCCTGCTTAGGAACTGGTAAAGATAACGAACTGGTTCGTACATTCGCTGGGAGCCGCCATGGTCGCGGATGCACGGTCACAGCTGGCTGGCCCTGCGTCGGCGGTGGCATCGCGCAGGTCACCGCCAGCCCCCGCGCTGCACGGCAGGCGAGGCGCGCCGCCACGGCATGCACGGTGCCTCTACCGGCTCCTGGACATCGGGCCGGTCGACTGCCGCAGAACCGACGGGCGCCTTCGACGAGATACTCCGCTCAGCGTCCCAACTCCGCCTGCGGCTGAACATCACCCACCAGCGTACAAACAACTGGCGATACCTCCACCCGCACCGGTTGGCCCCATCGGCCCAGCGCATCAGGAGCCGCCAACACCGTGGTGTTCACCGACGCCGGCGCCGTGGGGCCACAACACGTCGACGTCAGGCCACAGTGAGCAGCATTCACATGCGGCCCGCCCGGAGCAAGCATGGATGAAGTGGTCCAACTTCGGCGCCGGAGGCGCCGATCCGCGGTCGCCTTCGCTGCTCGACCTCGGTGCAGCAACGCCTCTGGCTCACCGACCCCAACCTCGAGGCGAGCCCGCAGCCCGCCAAGAACCTCAACGCGTCGGCGGGCACCGACTGGGCGCGGGCCGTCATGGCTCCGAGGCTGAAGCGCGCACGGCGGACGCCAACGGCCTCGTCAACGCCTCACCCATCGGCACCGAACACGACCTCCGCCTGCCACTGCCCGAGTTCGCTGCACCGCACCTGTGGGTCGCCGATGTCAATTACCACCCGTTGTGGACTCCGCTCCTGACCACGGCACATGCCCTGGTGTCAGGGTCCTGCATGGTGGCGGCATGCTGGTGCACCAAGCGGCGGAGTCCTTCCGGCTGTTCACCGGCTGCGAGCCGCACTATCCCAACATGCTGGGCGACTTCGCCGACCTGACAGCGGAGGTCGGGGCATTCCTGACCGAGCGCAGGTGCCGAGGGTGGCCGATGTTCACGGCCCTGCCCCGTCGAAGCCCGGGGCTGTTCGGGACGCTCCCGCCTGGCAGTAGGTCAGCGCGGGTTGTCGACATCGTCACTGACAAGACGGCGGGAAGGCCACCGCGGAATGACTGCCGCATCCCACCCGGAGCGTGACCGTGCTGCGCCACAGGTCCATCCTTCCGCACCGAGTCCCCGGGCGGGAGCCATCGATGGTTCGTGGGATGCACCATCCGCCCCGGCGACGGGTTCCTCTTCACCTCCGAGCTGCTGAGGCGTGCGCTGTAGACTGAGATCAAGCTCCTGGAGAGTCTCGTCGTCCACAAGCGGCACCACGGCAGGCGGAACCGTCGACTCCGACTGCCGGCGGTGAGGGTCACAACAGCGAGCCTTTTAAGGATTGCTGACGAACAGACGACATCGCGAGTGCTCATCCGGCACCTCTGTCAGGATCCTCAAACAGAGCAGCGTGCGGCTTTACCGTGCAGGCGCGTCACGAGCTGCTCCCGCGCTGACGCGCGGCCCTCCTACTGCACGGAGGACCCGGCGGGTGTGACGTGAGCGTCGACTGCCGCCACTGCGCTTCCCACGGCGAACACGGCGCCGCTGGCCCTACCCACTGACACCGCACGGAGTTGCCCGAAGTCGTCGCACAATCAGTGTCAGCTCTCACCTCCAAAGCCACAATGATCTTGCTCGGGGTGCCGCCCGGCGTTCGCAACAGCTACATGCCCTTCGAGGAACGCGCCGTCGCACCCATCGTTGGAGGGCTCCGCGCATTGCTTCGCACGCCGCGCGAGCCCTCTCGCATGTCTGGGGCCGATGGGGCGCAACGTCGCGAGGATGCCCGCTGGTTGTCAGTGGTGACTGGCAGCATGGGGGACTTGATGGGATGCAGTTGCCTTGGGTCGTGGGATGTTGCGAGTGTGATTCGCGATTTGCAGATGATCTGACAAGACTGCGACGGCGGCCCCGCTCCGGCCCAGTGCGCGGGCTGCCCCGGACGACAGTTGCGGTGCGAACGCGGTATCGGCGGGCCACTGTAAAATGCGTGCTGAGACTTACGGTACGCAGGCACGAGTGCTGGAGGGGAGATCATGGGCGACTGGTTCCAGACGATCGTCGACACCGAGGCCACGCCAGGGAGGCGCAGGGCTCGCGGCGAACATCATTGACTGGCTGATTGCGGACGGCTTCATCTCGGCAGGGCGTACCGACTGCGTTCTCGGCGCTGAAGCCGGGCAGCGCGCCAGGGGACGCGTTACGGCGAAGCCATCGAGGTCCCGGATCCTGAACTCGCAAACAGTATGGAGCAACGGCCTGCACGTCACCGTGGGACGTACGGTCTTTCGACGCTGGGCAGGGCGAACCCTCGGCCGTCACCTGCCCACACTGCGCAGCGGAGGTGCCTCTCGTCGACGAGTACTGGTCGCCCATCGAGGAGGCGTGGGACCGGTTCAAGGAGGCAGTGGAACCCTGGGCTGAGGGGAGCACGATAGAGCCCGTCGCGTGTCCGTCCTGTGGCCGGACAGCTCCCGTGCACGCGTGGCACTGGGCCAACGACTACTTTCGCGTTTGGCCATCTCGGCTTCACGTTCTGGAACCGCTCCAAACTGCGGCCTGGAGTTCCTCGTGGACCTCTCACGCCGTCTCGGTGGCCACCGCACCGTATTGCCTCGAAGGCAAGCTCTGACAGGGCAGGAGGAATTGGCCTGGCGAGGGGCCTTCGTTGTGGGGAGAAGGCGTCAGGCTGCTGGGGCGGAACTGGCCGAGTCGGCCGCTGAGTTCGGTATCCGACCTCGAGTCCCTTTGAGCTGCTGCTTGCCTTTGGACGGCTTGTTGCCGGTGTGGGACGGCCAGCGCGATGTCACTCGAGGTCTCCCCGCTATGTGATGCCTGTCTCTGGCGTCGGTGGCTCGGTCGCCTACCGGCCGCTTCCCGCAGGGCGATAGGCCGTGCCGCTCTGTGGCAGAACAGGTACGTGATGCGGGGACTCTGGACGTGGCGCCGATATGCCGATGAGTATCGGAGAGTCCGGGGCGGCGGGAGCCGTCGGTGGATACGCGATCCTCGGCAAGCTCGGCAGCGGCGGCATGGGAGCCGTCTATCTGGGGCAAGCGGCCTCCGGACGCCAGGTGGCGGTCAAGGTCGTGCGACGCGCAGTACGCGCAGGACGAGGAATTTCGGGTCCGGTTCCGGCAGGAGGTCGCGGCGGCCCGCCGGGTCAGCGGCGCGTTCACCGCCCCCGTCGTGGACGCTGACCCCGAGGCGGAACAGCCGTGGATGGCGACGCTGTACGTGCCCGGCAGAACACTGGGCAGCGTCGTGGCCGAGACTGGACCGCTGGGCGGGCGTGAACTACGCCTGCTGGCGTTGGGCCTGGTCGAGGCGTTGCGGGATATCCACCGGGCGGGTGTGGTGCACCGGGATCTCAAGCCTGGCAACGTCTTGATGTCGAGGACGGTCCGCGCGTCATCGACTTCGGCATCTCGCATGCGGCCGATCACCAGGCCCTCACGGTGACCGGCCGGCTGATGGGCACCCCGCCGTTCATGTCACCGGAGCAGTTCGCCTCGCCACGTGACGTCACCGCGGCATCCGACGTGTTCTCGTTGGGATCATCGCTCGTGTACGCGGCTACGGGGCACGGTCCGTTCGACAGCGACAGTCCGTACATGACGGGCTATCGGATCGTGCACGAGGTACCCGCGCTGGAACGCACGCCTCGGCCACTGCGCTCCATCCGTGGAGCGCTGCCTGGACAAGGACCCGCAACAGCGGCCTGCGTTGAACGAGTTGCAGGCCCTGTTCCCACGTTGCCGGACACCTTGTCACCGTCGGCCGCGGGCTCCGCCGCGCAGCACCTGGCGAGCCAGGAAACCGCGCCCGCACCGGGGAGCCACGATGTCGGCGGACCGACGAACCGGTCCGCGCCCCCGCGCGATCGGACAGAGTCGCCGGCGTCATATCGCGCTCGCCGTGAGCGTCGCATTGGTCGTCACCGTCGCAGGCGTGGTGGGGTACCACTTCACGTCGGGCCGGCCGACGCCGACAAGTCACCGACCACAGTCGACCGCCGTCGATCTGCCGCCCGGCTGGCGCGCCTGGCGCACCAGCCTGACGCGACGCCAAGAGCGAGCCGACGGCCACCAACGTGGACACCGTGGACTCTGATGCGTCGCCGACGGCACCTCGGTGTACTGCGCGGGCACCGGCTTCACCGTCGCGCGGATCGATGCCGCCACCGGCCGCGTGCGGTGGCCTCGGCGACAACAGCGAGGCCGCGCAGCGCCCACTGGCGTCAGGAACGGACGCGTGTACGTCGCCGTACCCCTGGACGCGGATTCCATGGACTCCGCCCAGCGGCTCGTGGCCATCGACACCGCCACTGGCAAACAGGCCTGGACCCGCACCGCCGACGTGAGCCATCCCGCCGCCCTGTTCAGCGGCGGCGTCGCTTGCCGTGCCTGATGGCGCGAGCGAGTTCGTCGCCCTCGACGCAGCGAGCGGCAGAGATTTGTGGCGGTGCCCGCCCGATCGTCGCAGGGCACCAACTGCTCGCCTCTGGTGGTGGCGGGTGATCCCTATGGGGTGTGCACCGACGCGACCGACCCCTTCAGCGGCAAGGCCAGTCTCCTGCACTTCGACCCGGCCGACGGCACCGCACGGGAGATCGGCGCCCTCCCTCTCACGGCACAGCCCCTCGGTGTGGCCTTCGGACGGCCACTCTTCGCTGTACTGCGCCAGCGAGGACACGGCAGACGACAACAGGCGCGACCCGGCGTACTCGGCTCTTCTGGTGGTGAACCCACGCACCAAGGCCCTCACGCGCACGCCCCTGAAGGAGACCGTCCGGGGAACACCGACCCTGATCGCCGGAGTGGTCTACTTCGTCAGGCCCGACGGCACGGTCACCGCGGTCAACGCGGCGGGCGGCACCACGCTGTGGCGCAAGAACACCCAAGTCGAGAACCTCTCCGCGCCCACCAAGTCGCCGAACAACGACATGCTCTACTTCGCCAATCGCTACGGCCGTCTGCTCGCCCTGGACCGTTCCACCGGCACCACCCGATGGACCACGGCCCAACTGAGGGATCCAGGTCTGTCAGCGGAGAAGCGAGTGCCGAGCATCGTCATGGTGAAGGAGGCGATCGTCGGGGTCGCCGGTGAAAGCAGCGTTCTCGGCAAGCCCCGATCACGCCCCTCACGGGCGGACACTGAGCGCTCATGCGTGGCCGCAGCGTGGGGACGGTTTATAGCCGACTCGCCGGGGGCCCAGCCCATCAACCCGAACGATGAGAACCAGTCGTGCTGAGGAGGCCGGCCGCTCATGACCAACAGCACCGCGGCGGCATCGGCAGGGCGGCCTGCAAGCATGACGAAGATCGAGCAGCAGGCATCCGGTGGGGCGGTGCCATCTGTTGGCCCCAGCACTGGCAGGCACTGATCCGCCGCGCACTCTGCGTCCGCCTCGGCGTGCTCCAGGAGCTGAGCGTTTGCGGCCTCGCGACACCGGCGTCGAGATCGACGGCCGTCAGATCGGCGTGTTCGCGGCAACTGAACCGACACGCTGTGCCGGGGCTCCACGGCCTTCACGCAGCGGGTGTTCGCGGAGATCTTGTCGATATCCGTGCAGATGCCCACGCGATCCTGCCTCAGGACCGCAAGCTCGCCGGGAGCGGCGCGCGCACGCCAATCCTGCCGTCTGCCGCCGTGCGCCGGCAGGGGTGACCGCCACCGGCAAAAGATCATCACCAGTAAGTGGGTAGTTACACATGCGCAAGGCACCTATCGCGTTCGCGGCCGCTCTGGCCGCCGTCGGACTCGGGATCTCGGGCTGCGACGACGGCAGCGACACGGACGGCTCGGCGAAGGTCGCCCGCCGCGTCCGCTCCGCAGTCGCCTGCCTCGGAGAGTCCGGCTGCGGCCGACGGCGGGAGCGAGGGCGGAGATCGTCCCGGCCACGGGTGACGTCACGAAGCCGGGCGCGAAGCTGAAGGTGGGCGACCGAGCGGTGCTGCCGTTCGAGTACACCAGCAAGAAGAAGGGCACCATCGCGGTCACCGTCACGGCGATCACGAAGGGCGCCGAGTCCGACATGTGCCAAGTTCGGGACCAAGGCGAAGGGGATGACGCCCTACTTCATCAAGCTGAAGGTGGAGAACGTCGGCGGCACCGACCTTTCGTACCTCGCTGAAGCTGAGAAGGCGTCCTTGCGAACGGACAGGGGAACCAGGGTCATTCTGACCGGCGACATCCCCGTGCAAGTGCGACAGCGAGAACGCGTCGGCCGAGTTCACCACCAAGGGCGCCTCATTCGAGACGATGCAGCCTGAGCGCCACCAAGGGCGACCCGGTCACGGGAGCCGAGTACGGCAGGCGGACGCCTACAGCGACAGCCCCGTCCTCTGGACCAGCTGAGGCACGCCGCACCGCAACGACCCTCGTGATGACTGCCCGTATCAGGGCATTGTCGGATAGTGGGGCAGTTTGAGTGTGGTGCCAGTGAGGCATCTGCCGATCAAGTAGGGGCGGTGCGGGATGCGCAGCCGGCCGCGGCGGAGAGGTGCATTCGGGTGATCGTCGTGGGTGTCCAGACGAAGCCGTTGCGCCCTCTGCGGCGGTACTTGCGGTGGCGGCGCGGTCGGTGGCGCAGCACAGGACGCGCAGTAGCGGGAGCCAGGGCCTGCCGCGCGCGCGCCACCGGCGTGGGCCCGTGCCGGCTCCCGGGTGCGGGCGCGCGGCGGGGGCCATACGAATCCGGCCTCGTCCTCGAAGACGACGAAGGCGCCCAGCGCCGCCGAGGGCGGCTACCACTTGACCTGGTGGAAGTCCATCGTGCCGAAGGTCGCGACGCGTGACGGCGGGCCGAGGCGACGTTGGACGCGGTGGACGTGTCCGACACTCAGCTCGCCCCGCCGGATCATCGAGGAGGAGCAGAACCGGCTGGGTGTGAGCAGCCACAGGCAGACGGGCGAGCGGATCGGGGCGTGCCAGGGAAGAGTAGCATCGTCGCCGACGTGGCGAAGTGAAGGCCGTTGCTTGCTGATAAGACGGGTGAAGCGTGGAGCAGAAGAAGCCATGGACGATCCAGTGGCATATTGCCGCAGATGGAACGGTGATCAAGGCAGCGGTCCCGGGGCAGCGCGGGACACGAGCAGCTGTTCCAGCAGTTTGCGACGGCGCGGACGCCGAGATCGAGCAGCTCGTGCCATGGAGGAGGGGCTGCAGCGTGCGCAGCACCTCCGGCGAGCGAAGGTCGAGGGTCCTCCTGTACCTGGCCCTCTACGTGGCTCTCGCAGGGCTCGTGGCCGGGATCGTCGCCTGGGCCGGCCTCGATACCGGGTTCTTGACGCTGGGGTCGCTCGCTGTCGTCGTTCTCGGGCTCAGCACGGGCGTCATCATGCGGGCATCGATCAGTCGCTATCAGCGCGCCCACCGGGAGGCCGGGTTCCGAATCGTCGAACGGCATCACGCTCGCGGCTCGCGAGGCCCGCACGATGATCAGCGACCCAGCTGCCGTCTCCGGCAGAGGTTCGCCGCCGTCGGGCCTGAGGGTCGACGTGGGCGATGGACTCGTCCCTGTTTCTCGGATCTCTAGGTGGGCCAGTCGACGGCGGGTCCGGTGACGATGCGGGCGTCCTTGGCCTCCTCCGTTGAAGTGCGCGGTCTGGGACGGAGGCGTCCCGGGGCGATGGACTTCAACTGTTCGAGCCCCTCCGCGCGTTCGCGGACGGCAGTTCCTGCTCGCTTGTCGGCGCACTGTCGTCCCCAGGGTGTGTCTCGATCACTTCACGGCATGGTGACAGGCGTTCGCAAGAGGTTGCAGGTCGCGTGCAAGGGCTAGCTTCGCTGCGTTCACTCGCCAAAGCAACGGAGGCACACAGCATGACGACGAACGGCCGCCGGGCCCACGGCATATCGTCCCGCAGACGGCTGCTCCGCCTGGCCGGCGGCGGCGTCGCGCTGTCGCTGCTCGGTGCCGGAGCTGTCGGTTGCGAGGAGAAGCGAAAACGCTGCCGGCGCCACGCCCGCAGCCGTCCGGGGGGGCGGCAAAGAGACCGACGCGGATGCTGGTGGGGCGCCGAAGCCCGTCTGGACCGAGTCCGCCGCCGTGCACCCGTCGCTTGGGTGATGGCCACCTGACCGCCGCGTCCGACCTGGTGCTCATTGCCGGGAAACCGATGGTGGCCCGGGACGGCGCGTCCGGCAGAGCAGAAGTGGTCGCTGCCGGACGGCACCGTGCCCACCTGGCAAGCTGCTGACGGCCGACGGCACGCTCTACCTCGCCAGCGCCCAGTACGACAACAGCGTCATCGGCTACGACCCGGCCACCGGCAAGGACGGCGCAGCCGTGCGAGCAAGGCGTTCCGGCAACCGCGGGTCATCGCGGCCGACGGCAAACAGGTGTACGTCATCGCCGGGATCCTGGAGAAGGACTTCACTTCCCAGCGCAACGTCATCGCCGCGCTGGACGCCCGTTCGGGCCGTGATGTGGCGGGAACAGCGTGACTTCGGCACCGAGGAGACGGGCGTCACCGCCGCCGTGCACGGCGACCGGCTCGTCCACACCGACTTCAGGAAGAACCTCACGGTCCGCGACACCGCTACCGGCAAGCAGGTCTGGACTCAGAAGACCAACGAGACCAACTTCAAGGGCTTCGCCGTCCACGACGGCCTGGTGATTCTCGCGCAGGGTCGCAAACTCCAGGCGTTCGCACTGTCCGACGGCGCGAGGAAGTGGACGCTGGACGCCGGCCGGTTCGGCTCGTTCAAGCAGCCCGGCCTGGTGGACGGCGTGCTGTACGTCGCTGACAGCTCCCGTACTCTCTGGGCGGTCCAGCCGAAGACCGGCGCGAAGATCTGGCAGAGCGCAGGACATCGCCGAGGCGGACGGCAAGACCCCCTGGCAGTACGTCAAGGTGGGCCGCACGCTCTACGCGGCGACGGAACTGGACGAGAAGGGCGGTGTGCACGCCATCGACGCGGAGACAGGCAAGCTCCGCTGGACGTTCAATGACGGCAGCGGTGACTACCACCAGTGGCTGGTCGCCACCGACGGCAAGTACGTGTTCGCCCCTGCACGGCAAGAAGCTGCACGCGCTGCCTGTTTGAGCGTCCTGACAGCGGTGTCGGATGAGCACTCGCGATGTCGTCTGTTCGTCAGCAATCCTTCCTGGTCCCGCTCTTGCGGCTCTGTCCGTCCGTTTGCGGCGCCAGGCCCTCTACCTGGCGGGGTACGACACCAAGGAAGACACCAGAGAGTGGGTCGCCTACCAGCAGGCATCGAGCGCCCGAACGACTGGCCCGCCCTGTGGCTCAGCTCCCGCAGCGTCGCCGCCGTGTGCGCACGGCAGGGCGGGCCGCGGTCGCATGTCGTAGACGACCTGACGACCTCGTGCCCCCGTTGTCCGTCCGAGGGCGGGTGTTGCCGCGTCAGGCTGTATCGACCGTTTCTGGCATCCGCCAGACCGGCTGGCCAGCACTCTTATCCGTCATTCTTGAGGAGCCGGTTCTGTGCTGCCGTAAGTGCGGCCATCGCCACTGCGGCCAGCGCGAAGCAGCCGCAGACGAAGGTCACGGATAGGGAACCAGTCAGCCGGTGCGGTGAACAACGAGACGGTGAACCGGCATCCGGCAGCGCATGCGCCCTGATCCGCCGGCGACAAGCCACGTGCTGGGGGTGACCGCTCGCCAGGCGTCGCCCGCGGCGGCAGCGCGTGCGAAACGCAGGGCGACGCGTGCGGCAAGGACCACGCAGACGACAGGCGCGACGATCGCTGCTCCCAGCAGGAACACCACGGGCAGGGATCCAGATACCGGCGTCTTCGGACGAGAGGATCATGAAGACAGGGACCGTCCTCGTGGCGGAAAGGTTGCCCTCACGGTGGCGCATGTGCGGGTACAACGGCGGTTCAGAGATGGGAGCTTAGGTCGTGACGATCCTTATCACGGAGACGGCTGCGGTCGGTGCCGTGGCCGCCCTTCGGGGGCATGGCACTCGGTGCGGCGCTTGGCGGTGGCACCGACGCTCTGCTGCGGGGCAGTGCGGACCTGGCACCGTACGTCAGGGGGTGGCTTCTGCTCCCGTCTGCGGGCGCCCTGTTCCTGGTGCCTGGCCTGACGGTGTTCCTGCTGACGGCGGTCTCGGTGGCCCCGGCGCGTGGAGCGACACGTAGGTCCCCCCACTGAGGCGCTGAAGGGCTGTGACCCGGCCCGTGCGGGACCTGTTGGCCAGGGGCAGTTGGCAGGATCGTGCACGACAGGCGTCAGGAGCCTGCCAACGGGAGACCTGTGGGACGGGAGAGATCGCTGCGATGCTTCTGGGGGCGACCGGGGATCAGGCCCGGACAGCTCTCGAGAAGCGGCGTCCAGGGGCGCTGGAAGGGAAGACCCATGATGCGTACCGTCACCAGCAGGGTCGGTCGGGGGATCACGGCGGCGGTGCTGACTGCGCTGGCGGCGGCGGGGTGTTCGCCGCCGCCAGCGGCCTCACGTCCACGAGCGGCGACGGCACCGTGGTGTCGCAGCCCCTGTCTCGATCCCAGGACAGTGCCTGCGGGCCGGCCAACGGCTGGCAGGAGGGCCGAAGACCTGATCCTTCGAGCGAGAGGGCCCCGCCGCGGGCCGGTCCAGGTCCGGGCGCCGAGCACGGTGCCCGGACCGTCGCCTGTGCAGTACCTCTTTGCCGATTCCCCGAGGAGCACCGCCGATGCACCGCATGCAGGCCCTGGGTCTCACGCCTGCGGAAGAGGAGGCGTACCGGCACGTCCTGCGGCACCCCGGCCGGAGCGCCCGCACGATCGTCGCCGCGTCCTGGCACCCGCACGGAACCGGCGCGGCCACCGTGAAGGCGGCTGAAGGACTTGGGAGCCGTGGTCGAGCAGGACGGACTGTTGTGGCCGGAGCAACCCGAGCGAGTGGTCGGCCGGCTGACGGAGCAGCTGCTGGCCGAGCTGCACACGATCATGCAGAGCCTCTCCCAGGCATACGGGGTAGTGCGCTCGCTGGAGGACGAGTCGGCGGCGGCCGGCGGTCCCTGGGAGGATGACGACGCACTGGTGCCCGCCCGCCGGCCGCCGGAACGGATCAGCGATTCCCGCCGTGCTGCGGCAGCGCGTGGAGGAGCTCGCCCGGAGCGCCCGCGACGAGGTGCTGGCGTGCGTTCCCCTGCCCAGCGACCGACAGCTGGGTCTCCCGACTGACCGTGCCGCTGTGCCTGCGGATGCTGGACCGTGGAGTCACCGTGCGCCTTCTGGTGTGGCAGGCCGTGCCGGCCGTGCCGTCGGCCGCCGCCCACCTGGGCCGGCTGGCCGGTGCAGGGGCGCAGGTGCGGGTCCCTGCCCACCTCGGACAGTGCGACGGCCGTGTGCGACGGACACACCGCGCTGGTGCCCGTCGCACCGTCGGACCTCGCCGAGGGCATGTTCTGTCACCACGGAACCCAGAACAGTGAGCACTGTCGTCCGTCACTTCGAGCGGCTGTGGGCAGATGCCCAGATGTGGCCGGGCGGTTGACGGCAGGCACGCCCAGGTGCGTCAGATCCAGCCCCGCTCCCGGGCCAGCAGCGCCGCATGGGCGCGATTTTCCGCACCGAGGATCCGGATCAGCTCCGATATGTAGCGGCGATACGTGCGCAGGGCCGTGCCCACCTGGCGCGCGCCGGTCTCGTCCTTGCTGACCGTGCACATCGCCTGCAACACCTCGGCCTGCAGAGTGGTCAGTTCGGGTTCGTCGGACGATTGCTCCCCGGCCCGACCACGTCGGTGAACTCATCGGCTCCCGCCCACAGCCGCTCGAAGTTGTTGACGACGGTGGTGACGATCCCCTCCTCGCTCGAGCAGAGGGCACCCTTGGACGTAGTTTTTCGGGTCCACCGGCACGAGCGTCGTGCGGTGGTCGTACACCAGCATCCAGTTCACTCAGGTCCTCAATCACTCGGACGTGGGCCCCGGCGGCGGTCAGTTCCTGGAGGTAGTCCGGGTGGTGTCGTCCTTCACCGCAGATGCGCGGACCAGGTTGCGCACGACGACGCCGCGGCGCAGGCAGCGCAGATCCAGCGGACGGGCACTCTCGATGTTCTCCAGGGTCAGCGCGTCGTACGGTCCCGCAGGCCAGAATCTCGAGCGGGCGAAGAAGGCCAGTTCGTCCAGGCGCTCACGGATGGCGGGCAGGCCGATCAGCCGCTCCACCGGGGCGTGTTCGGGATCCGACCCCGCTCGCCTGATCTTCGAGCGTCAGGGAATCCACGATGGGTCTCCAGATCCGAGAGCGTGCGAATGGTGTGGTAGAGCTCCTCGAGGCGCTGTTGGGCCAGCCGGTTCACCACCACGTCAGGGAGTGCGGCCAGACCTGCCGCCATCCTCGCGAATGACGTGCAGTTCTCAGTCGAGCGGCACCGCCGCGTCCAGCACGATCGGTGCCTGCCGCGGCAGAACGTGAACCTCGCAGAGTTCGATGCCGGGCCGCGCAGCAGCAGCCGGTAGATCTCCTCCACCGCGGTGATGCCGAGGACGGCCATGTGATGCGCAGGCAAGAGTCACTCCGTGGGGATGGGCGATGGATCCGCCAGTGGGTGGTGCCTGGGCTTAGGAGCCGAGATGCGCGAGACGGAAGACGTCACCTGGCCCGGTGACTGAGCCGTGGCGTCCCTGTGACAGGCCGTGAACAGGCAGGATGTTG
Source organism: Streptomyces sp. KL116D (assembly GCF_030766975.1). Lineage (NCBI taxonomy): Bacteria > Bacillati > Actinomycetota > Actinomycetes > Kitasatosporales > Streptomycetaceae > Streptomyces > Streptomyces sp. KL116D. The sequence goes on from NZ_JASERH010000056.1 coordinate 13,763, forward strand.
CGACCAGCCGACCAGATCTGGCCACCGTTCCTGGTTCCTCCGCTCCTCGGGCACCTGCGATATTCGGTGTCGGCGAAGGGATGGTGCTGAGCCTGCGAAGCGAACCAGCCGGACGGACGCCGTCGGCTGTCCTCGCATCAGGCAGCGCCCTTCCCCGGCACTTCTCATGGGAGGCAAGGACCAGATGCTCTTGAGACTGCTTGGGGCCAGCAAGCATGGGCGGTACCGAGACGCAGGCCGGTGCTCGCCACGCTCCCTGTTGCGCCGGCGGCAGTTCGCCGCCCCGCTGAGCTCCACAGTGAGGCAGGCGGCGGAGCTCGCTGGCACGGTCCCGATTCGCAGCCTTGGGCAGCACGCCGAGGTCGCCTCTGGCACGGCGGGTGGCTTCCTACCGAGAGGAGAACCTCAGTTTCAGCTCAATTCATGGGGACGATCGTCGATCGGATCGAGCGGCGCGGGTAGGGTCTGAGGCGTTGCAGTCACAAGGCCGGCACGTGCAGTCGCATTGTTTGATACCTCGCACGGTCGCGCGCTCTCCGCAGCGGTGGCGGGTAAGGATGAGCGCAACTCTGATTCCATCGGCATTGGCATAAGGCGTCGGGTTTTCGGCCGACGATGTAGCTCTCGATACACGGGCAGACTGCATCGTCAAAGGTAAGGTTACGTTGATCCTGCTTGGTGCGAGGAACTTGCCACCGAATCGATAACCGTCCCCAAGTTGGTGAACACCTCGACTGGCTACGGCCGCCCTTTGGACTGGGCAGGACCGCATCTTCGAAAGAGTGATCTCGACACCCTAGCCATTTCCTGTTTCTGGCCGTGATGTAGTGACCAGCCTCATGCACATTGGGGCACTTCTAAAGATGTGAATGCGGCATGCAAAGCGGGGAACGGTACGTTCCGCATGAGACTGGAAAGAAATTATGCAGAGACTGCGAATCCATTTCACTGGGGCCGACTTGATGCGTATCCAGATGGCCGCCACGCCCAGCGTATGCGGAAATCGCAACCAGCCTGAATCGACTGCGTTCGGGAACGTAACGCAGCGCGGCACCAGGGTTGGCTTCGGTATGCGCGCCCCTCGCCTCTGGCTCTCGAGACCCCATCGAATGCCGAATGTGCTTACGTCGCTGGTGCCGCCGAATGGAGCTTTCCTGATTTCGCAACGGACCGTGGGGGAGGACGGGAGAATTGATCGACATAGTTCGCAGCACTCCCGTCCGGAGAATACAGAGCCGAACTTGAAGTGGTATTTCGCCAACCGAAGGGCTCCCATAGCCTGGCTCGCCTACTGTCAACCGAGGAGACGGGAACCACTCAAGCGATCTAGCAAAGCGCTTTTGACCAGTATCATCGCGAACTCATCGATCCATTCAATTCCACCCTCACAAATACCGTGCTGGCTGGAGCGGACCAGGGTCGGGACAGGAGATCCTCGATGGAGGCGTCGGGCAGATGCTGACCTCTGCTGGATGCCTGCCGCACATTGGGAGGACCCTCGGTGTTGAGCGTCGGATTACTGCGCGGACAGAGACCTCGGTACTTGGAGGCGCGGAATCACCAGTTAACCCGTCCTGGTCTCTGCAGCGGCACACCGGTGACGCTTATCGACCCAGAGCTTCGCCCCGTGCTGGTCTACCCACCTCTCGGGCGAGAACCATATGCGCCGGCCCAGCCGGACGGCTTTGGCGCTGGGCCGCACTCGAGCGGGCTGCTCTTGCTGCGCTGGCCCATCCATGCTCGACCAACGAACTGGCGCGCCGCATCGCTTCGTGTCACCCGCCTCGGCCAGCAGGCATGCGACCGCGCTGCGTGGATGCCGGCCCCGTGGTGGAGCATCCGGAAGGGACACGCGATGCTGCACAGCGCGACGCGCCCGCGAGCTGCTGAGTCTCGACTGAATTTTCCGCCACATTGCAGATGTTTTTGATGCCGAGTGACAGGGAAGAAATTCAGAGGTCGATGACCATGTCCATGCCGCAGGAAATCTCGGGCAAGCAAACGGTTACCCGGCGATGCCCGTGTTTCTTCAGCGCGCATCAGTACCCGACAAAATTTGCATCGTCGTTCCATTCAAACCCGATCAGGGTTCGACAACCTCACCCGCATGCCCGCATCGGTCATTCATAGCGTTCGGTCGTCTGGCGAGGCAGAGGGAACGGGTGCGCGACGCAGGTGAGAATTCGGACCCGAGGTCACACGGACCGCATTCTTTTCATGCCTGACGTACATCTTGGTATCCGCCAACCAAGCCCGTGGGGCTAAGAAACCAACCACCCCTCTGTGCTGTAGACGGCGTCGAGTAGGCCGAATCATCCAGGCGGACAGCACGCACCACCCAAGGGCTCCCAGATGTCATCCCAGGGACAAAGATCGGGAATGATCGCAGCGCTCGCTGGCGCGCATACAGTAAGCGATGGCTGCGAACATCGTCCCTCAGGTGTGCTCTGCATCCCGCCGCCTTTGCGGACATTTCCGCTGCCCAAAATCAGCGGCCTGGTGATCCTCACCACTTCGTCCGGCGTCATCCAGCTCCACGTGTCCTCCCTACCGACCCTCTGTCCGGACCGCTACGCACAGACACGTCCCGACACTGGCTCGGAATGGTCGATTCCGATTACGTTCCAACGAAAATCATCTGGAACCCGCCGGTCCGTCATTGATGCAATCAGCGGTAGTGGCAGGGACTCTCAGCCGCACCACGCACCAGCAAGCTCAAAAGGGAGGAATCGGAATGGATTCCGTACGAGCTTGGAAGGACCTGAGTACCGCCGGACTCTGGCGACCCCTCCACGGCATCCGGTCGGGAACCCCGGGTCAGCAAGCTCGACCTCGCAGGGCCTGCGGCAGTAGTAGGAGGCGGCGAAGCGGGGCTCGGGGCGTGACCAAGACCGCGACTCTGGTCTCGTCCTGGTGCGTTGTCAGTCTCGCCGTGTGCTGAGAGCATCCCGTCACCAAAGAGAGAAAGAGGAAGAGGAAGAAATGGACACAGTGGAAGGCTGAAGAACCCGGTACTGGGCCACCCCTTCCGGGGCTGACCAGCGATTCCGCGAACCCGGCCGGACCGTCGGCACGTCCCGCACGCAGCTGTCGCAAGTGGCCGGCGGGGGACCTCGTGGTGGTGCGCCGGGGTGACCCTCAGCGTCGCAGCCCGGTGACGGCACCAAGGGCTACTCCAGCCTCGGCTGCTGCTGACCTCACACCACTTAAGGAGAAACACATGGACATCGTCCGGTGCTCTGAAAGACCCTGGAGTACCGAAGCACCCTCCCGGCGGCCCGAGCACCTCCGGGACGTGCCTGACTGATCCACCTCGAGGTCACCGAGCTCGCTGGTGCGCCGGCGGCGGTACCCAGATCGCTACTCGGCATCGGCTCGCTGCTTCGTCTCCCCAAGACGTTCACGATGATCCAACCCGGCTCTCTGCAGTATCACCTGTCGGTGGTCTGCCGATCAGCACCCGGACAGCGCCGGCCTCCGCCGCCGCTCCGGCGGCGCGGGAGGACCCCTTGGAAAGGCAGGACATGTCTGTTCGTAACTCTCCCCTGGCACATAACGCGGTGGCGTATTCTCCGCAGATCGAAAGCGACCCCGTCGCCAGCCACCGACGTTGAGCAGCCGAGATGAAGCGGTGGCTCGGACGTCTTCGGCTCGGAGCGAATCCGTTGCCACGGTGGTGAGCTCTGGGATCTCGGCCTCGACGACTTCCAGGCCCGTCTGGCCGGCGAGCGGGTCGATACCCGTCCCTCCTGGCGCGCGGGGATCTGAGGCGGCGTGCGGTGAAGCAGGAGAGACGGACGAGGCATTGTCCCGTCTCGCCATCGGTCGCGACACCTCGCTGGCGGCCCCTGCCGCGGCACTCCGATCCACGGGCAGCCAGCGCGAACTCCATCAGCGCCTGTTTGAACTACTGGGGTCCCGGATCGCCGGTATCGCCGACACCCCTGAGCGCAGCCTGGCCACAGCAGGACATCAATGCGGGCCATCGTGCGGACCATGGTGTTATTGGAGCTCAACGTCGCCCGGGACGCCTGCACGGGGAGACCCCCGAAGACCGATTCGCCGACTTCGTCCGGTAGCTCGGCGAGTACCTGGCCCAGAGCGAGCTCTGGGCCGAATACTCCGTTCTCCCAGGTCACCTCGGCGACATCCTCACGTTGTCGAGTCCCGGGCCGAGTTCGCCGAGCGGCCTCTTGCCGACCTCGGACGAGCTCGACAACCCGGTGCGTGACGGAGGCCCTGGTGACCCTCGTCGACGTACAGCCAGTGCGGGCCGGTGACACCCACCGCCGCGGGCCGCAGTGTTCGCCATCGTGACCTTCACGCGCAAGAAGCTCGTCTGGCAAGCTTCCCGGTCTGCCTCCGACGTCGCCTGGGGAGAGGTTCTGAGCTGGTTCCACGGGCCAGGACCCCGACTACGACCTCGTTGCGCCGAGGACACTGGCGGGCGAGGGTTACGGTGGTCCAGCTTCATGGACCACCATCCGTCATGCTCAATGGCCGACAGCTGCGCGCTCCAGGATTCTTCTGGCGCACCGCGCGCTGCTTTCTGCCCCGGATCCACGTCCCTCTGTGCGGCGTCGACGTCCACCACGAAAACGTCATCGCGCACGGCGCCTATCCTCTGGTGATGGTCGACATGGAGGCGTTGTTCCACTGGCGCTCTGCCGACAGCCGGGGATTCTGGTCCACGCCGGCCGATGACCATGGTCGACGGCGTGCTGCGAGTCGGTCTGCTGCCCTCCAAACTCATCGTCCGTAACGAGGGAGTTGCCCACGCGCTCGAGACCAGCCCTGTGGGAGTGGAGGGCAACAGAAGACCCTCATCCCTGTTCCTGTTCCGCAGAACACCGGCACCGATGAGATGCGGTTCGTCGAGCAGCACGTGGAGATGGGCCGCTGATACCAGCAGCAGGGTCGAGCTGTTGACGAGGTGGTCGATGCCCGTGGGTATGCCTCCGAAGTCGAAGCGGGCTTCGCTCTGGACCCACCGCGCCATCGTCAAGGACAAGAGCAGTTGGGTCGGCCGTACTCGACCGGTTCACGGATGTCGAGATGAGGCACATCGTCCGCGCCACGGCGTACTACCAGTGCCTCCTGGAGGACAGCAAGCACCCCGACTTCCTGCGCGATGCCTTGGACCGTGACCGGTTCTCGCTCGCCTGGCGCTCACCGCCGACGGCACCCAGTCGTGGGAACAGCTGGTGCCAGCGGAGGTACGCGACCTGGGTGCAGGTGAAGGGCAAAACGAAATGAGCGTTTCACGATAAATGCGAAAACGGTTAAACACCCACCTCCTGATTGAACGAAGTTACACT